>JBAQHC010000650.1:0-6626 GCA_049288095.1 Alphaproteobacteria bacterium
GCTATGTACGCCACAAGCCGAAACGGCATGGCGCCGAAGCGCCGTTTCAACGGTTCCCGACTTGGATGTGGCGTAACGAGGAGGTCGAGGCATTCACGCGCTGGCTGCGCGAGCACAACGCCGAACAATCCGCCGGCGCGCGGGTCGGGTTTTACGGCCTCGATATTTACAATCTCGGCGCATCCATGCGCGCCGTGATCGACTATCTCGACCGCATCGATCCCGAGGCGGCGAGCATCGCGCGCGAGCGCTATGGCTGCCTCACGCGTTGGCAGCACGATCCGGCGACCTATGGGCGCGCCTCGATCAGATCAGGCTTTGCGGCGTGCGAAGCCGGCGTCGTCACGATGCTGCGTGATCTTCTCAACAAGAAGCTCGAATATCTGCACGCCGACGGCGAACGCTTTCTCGATGCCTCGGCCAATGCGCGGCTCGTCGCCTCCGCCGAGCGCTATTACCGGCTCATGTATTACGGCGGCGCGGACTCATGGAATTTGCGCGACAGCCACATGTTCGAGACGCTCGAACAGGTCTTGAGCGCGCGTGGGCCCAATGCAAAGGCCATTGTCTGGGCGCACAACTCGCATATCGGCAATGCCGCAGCGACGGAAATGGGGCTCGTCCATGGCGAGCACAATATCGGCCAGCTGTGCCGGGAACGCTTCGGTTCGTCTGCGGTGCTTATCGGCTTCGGCACGGACCGTGGCACCGTTGCGGCAGCTTCCGATTGGGATGCGCCAATGCAGGTCATGCAAGTGCGCCCGGCGCATCGCGATAGCATCGAGCGCTATTGCCGTGACAGCCGCGTGCCGGCATTCACCCTCGATCTCCGCGAAGAGGGCGGCCATGATGATTTGCGCTACGCGCTAACCGAGCCAAAGCTCGAGCGGGCGATCGGCGTTGTCTACCGGCCCGACAGCGAGCGGCTCAGCCACTATTTCGACGCTGCGTTGTCCCGCCAGTTCGATGGTTATGTCTGGTTTGAGGAAACCACTGCGGTGACACCTTTGGCCGGCGCGCGGCGCGGCGGCGAGGATGAGACCTATCCCTTCGGGCTTTAGCTCCCGGGCAGTGAGCGTCATGCTTCGACAAGCTCAGCATGATGGCCGACTCAGAGAGTTCAGGCCTGACCGATGAGCACCGGCGCGCCGGTCATGCCCCGCCAATCGTCAGGCTCGTGGCCGAAATAGAGCTTCGCGCCTGCCGCTTGCAGAGCGCGTAGGCGCAGCAACGACTCCCGCATTGCTTCGCGGTCGTAAACATTGCGCGGCAGGCGGAGCGACTCCAAGACCGAGCGGAAATAGCAGGCATCGGCGGTCAGAACGATGTCACCGGAAGCCGTTCGAAGCTTCAGCGACTGATGCCCCGGCGTGTGGCCGTATGTGGGGATGAGGGTCACCGATCCATCGCCGAAGAGATCGTGATCGCCGTCGATCTCAATGACATCGTGGCCGAGCGCGAAATCGCGCGGGTCATAGCCGACCTTGTGCTGAAGCTCCGGGATCTTTCCGGCTTGCCACTCGCGCTTCTGGATGAAGAGCGGCGCGTTGGGAATCTGGTGGTTGCCGCCGCAATGATCGAAGTGCAAATGCGAGTTCACGAGATAGCGCACATCCCGAACGTTACGGCCGATTGCTGCAATGCGGCTTGAAAGATCGGCGCCATGCGGAAGATCAACCTGGATCTGCCACGCATTGTAATCCGCATGACCGGGGTCCGTGGCCTCGCTGAGGCCGCTCCTCAGCCCCGTGTCGAACACGGCAAGGCCCTTCGGGTGATCGATGATGTAGACGGGAACGGGAATGCGGATAAACGCGCTCGTTTCGTCCGCGACCAGCCGGCCGAACTCTAGCTCCAGATGGCCGCAAATGGCCGCGTAGACCTTCATCCGGCGGTTCCCCTCTTGCTCTTAAGCCCCTCGCGACACTTCCAAATTATGACGGCCTCGTCTATATCGCGGACAACGAGAAACTCCCCGGGAGGACGCCATGGCTGAGGCGCAGACCTTTGACTACATCATCATTGGTGCCGGCAGCGCGGGCTGCGTGCTGGCCAATCGGCTGTCGACCAATCCCAAGAACAGGGTTCTGATCCTCGAAGCCGGCGGCGATGACCGCCCCACGCGGAACCTGCCCAAATTCTGGTCGAACCTCATGATCCACACCCCGATCGGGTTCGGCCGTACGCTGAACGATAAGAACGTCAACTGGATGTATGAGACCGAGGCGGACCAATCGACCGGGGGCCGCGTGTTCAAATGGCCGAAGGGCAAGGTTCTCGGCGGCTCGTCATCGATCAACGGCCTTCTTTATGTGCGCGGCCAGCATGCGGATTATGACGGCTGGCGCCAGATGGGTTGCGAGGGCTGGGGCTATGACGATGTGAAACCCTATTTCATCAAGTCGGAGCACCAGGAGCGCGGCGAAAGCAAATTTCACGGCGTCGGCGGCCCGCTCAACGTGTCCGACATCACCGAGCAGCATCCGATTTCGGCGGCACAGCTCGAAGCGTGCGTTCAGGCCGGTATTCCGCGCAAGGACGATTACAATGGCGATGAGGACCAAGAGGGCGTGAGCTGGTTCCAATTCACGATCAAGAACGGCCAGCGCAACTCGACGGCCGTCGCTTATCTTCATCCTGCGATGGGCCGGCCGAATTTGAAGGTCGCAACCGACGCGCACACAACGAAGATCTTGTTCGAAGGCAAGAAGGCCGTTGGCGTTGAGTATCTTCAGCATGGCCAGAAGCAAACCGCGCGCGCCGCTAAAGAAATCATTCTCGCCGCCGGCGCGGTCGCCTCGCCGCAACTTCTCGAAGTTTCGGGCATCGGGCAGGGCGCGCTTCTGCAGCGGCTTGGCATTCCCGTCGTGCACGATCTCCCCGGCGTCGGCGAGAATTTACAGGATCACTTCATGATCGGCTGCCAATGGCGCTTGAAGCCCGGCTCGACGAGCGTGAACGAGCTTTATCACAAGCAGCTTCTCGGCGAGATGATGAAATACGCGCTCGGCCGTAAGGGGCTCTTGAGCTTTGCGGTTGCGCACACGGTGGCGTTCACCAAGTCGCGCCAGGAGCTTCAACACCCGGATATTCAGCTGCACATGATGGCCGCGAGCATGGATCTTGAGATCCTTGCCAAGAGCCAGGCCCTCGAGCTTGAAAAGCAGCCGGGCATGACGATCAACCCGTGCCAGCTCAGGCCTGAATCGCGCGGCTCTATTCACGCGAAGTCGCCCGATGCCACCGTCTATCCGGCGATCATTCCGAATTATCTGATGAATCCACTCGATCAAGAGGTGGCGATTACCAGCCTGAAGCTCGTGCGCAAAATCGCGCAGCAGCCGGCGCTCGCGCCTTACATGGATTCAACGGCCGATCCCTTCGGCAATACCGATGCGGAAATGCTTGGCTACGCCAAGGTCGCAGGTGCAACGCTTTATCACGCGATCGGTACCTGCAAGATGGGCCACGGTCCCGAGTGCGTGGTCGACCCGCAGTTGCGCGTCTACGGCGTCGAGAACCTCCGCGTGGTCGATGCCTCGGTGATGCCAAAGATCACCTCGGGCAACACCAATGCGCCCACCATCATGATCGCCGAAAAGGCGAGCGACATGATCCTCGGCAAGACCTCGGCCATGGCTGCCTAGCCGCCAACTGCCCCGACAAAGCTCCTTACTAACTGGTGGCCGAACCGGGGCGGTTCGACTTATAATCTGACAAAAATTCGGCCGATGGCGACCGCCCCGAGCGGGCGTGCGCCAAGGGAGGATGTTTGGTCCGGCTTGACCATATGCAGCTTCCGGTCCGCGACTGGCGCGCTGCCCGCGATTGGTGGCGTGACAATCTCGGCTTCGAGGTGGAGTTCGAGATCGCCGATCGGAATACGGTGGCGATGAAGGACGAGTCAGACCTGACCGTCTTCTTCTCGAACGGCGTGCCGCTCTCCGGCGACTTCGCGCTGACCGTTCAGGTCGACGACGTTAAGGCCAAGCACAAGGCGCTCGCCTCGAAGGGCATAGCGTTCGTCCATCCGCCGCAAAAGCTGTTTTGGGGATTCGGAGCGGAGCTTCGCGATCCCAACGGCTATCTTTTGCGCCTCTGGGACGAGGCTTCGATGAAAGCCGGCGGTTGATATGGCGGATGACAGCGCACCACGATCACTTGAGGGCACGGCCTATGGCCGGCCGCGCGCGCATCCCAACGAGTTGCTGACGTCCGTCGGACCGGGCACGCCGTGCGGCGAATTCATGCGCCGCTATTGGCAGCCGGTGCTCACCTCAGCCAGCGTCACTAACCGGCCGAAGGAAGTGCGTATTCTCGGCGAAGACTTGATCGTCTTCCGCGACAAGTCGGGCCGCCCTGGTCTGCTTTACCCGCGTTGCATGCACAGAGGCACGACCTTGTTTTACGGCAGGGTCGAGGAGCGTGGCATTCGGTGTTGCTATCACGGCTGGCTGTTCGACGTTGAAGGCAATTGCCTGGAGCAACCGTGCGAGCCAAATGGCGGAACCGTGATCGGTCGCGCAGCGGCGCGCCAGCCTTGGTATCCGGTGCAAGAGAAATACGGAATCGTCTGGGCCTATCTGGGACCGCCGGACAAAATGCCGGTGATGCGCAGGTTCGATGTGTTCGAGGATCTGGAGCCGGGCGAGACACTCTGGGTCAATGACGAAAGCCTCGCCTCAACCGGCGACTACGGCACGCCGGTTGCGGATCACAGCTGGCTGCACATGAATGACAACATCATGGACCCGTTTCATCTCCAGGTCCTGCATGCGACCCACTCGGTTGCGCATTTCGCACCGGAGTTCGCGCTGATGCCCAAAGTCGAGTTCAGTTACACGGATCAGGGCGTGATCTACAGCGCGCGGCGAAAGCTTGACGATGGACGAGAAGTCGATCGCGTTTCGACTTACATTCTGCCGAGCTTCATGTTTGTGCCGAACAATCGCCTTGAAGACACTTCAAAGAATAAGGAGTTCGCTTGCGGCGTCACCGTGCCGGTCGACGACACGCACTGCCGGACCTTCGCGATGTTTCGTACACGCAAACCGGAGGCCTGTGCCAGGCCACTCAAGCTTGGAGGCAAGTCCTGGCGCGAGATGACGCCGGAAGAACGCCAGGATTTTCCGACCGATTATGAAGCGCAAGTTGGGCAAGGACCGATATCGCTTCATTCGGAGGAGCATCTTGCAACATCGGATCGCGGCGTTGCCATGCAGCGGCGCCTTCTGGAGCGCGAAATTCGCAAAGTGATGGAAGGCGGCGACCCGGTCGGCGTTGTGTTCAACGAGCAGGAGGCGCTGCTCAAAATCCCGTCCGGTAATTTCTATCGAGAGCGCGCTTGACGGCGAACAAGGATACTTAGGGAGAGAGTGATGGCTGCGGATGGAACACAACGGCCCCAAGGCACCGCCTATGGCCGCCAGATGCAAACGCCGATTGATCTGCTGACGAAAGTCGGGCCGGGAACTCCGTGTGGCGAGTTCATGCGCCGCTATTGGCAGCCGGTGCTCGCCGCGCGTAACGTGACCAACCGGCCGAAAGAGATCCGCATTCTTGGCGAAGACTTGATTGTGTTCCGCGACAAGAGCGGCCGGCCCGGATTGCTTTATCCGCGCTGCATGCACAGAGGCACGACGCTGTTTTATGGCCGTGTTGAAGAGCGCGGCATCCGCTGTTGCTATCATGGCTGGCTGTTCGACGTTGAAGGCAATTGCCTCGAACAGCCTTGCGAGCCAAACGGCGGAACGGAGACGGGCCGCAAAGCTGCTCGCCAACCCTGGTACCCGGTTGCAGAGAAATACGGGATGGTTTGGGCCTATATGGGCCCTCCCGACAAAATGCCGGCGCTGCCGACGTTCGACAATATGGAGCTTGAGCCGGGCGAGAGCTATCGCGCGACCGATCAAAGCCTCGGCTCGCACGGCGATCCGAACGGCCCGCAAGTTGTGCCTTACAGCTGGCTACATATGAACGACAATGTGATGGATCCGTTCCATGTGCAGCAACTGCACACGACCATGAGTGTCGTGCAGTTCGTGCAGGAATTCGAAGTGATGCCGACCGTCGATTTTCGCTACATATCGAACGGCGTGATTTATGATGCCTATCGCAAGCTCAAGGACGGGCGCGAGATGAACCGCATCTCGACGTGGATGTTGCCCAACATCATGAGTGTTCCCAGCGTGCTTATGGAGGCCAAGCGCTCAACCGGTCTAGGCTTCTCCGTGCCGGTCGATGACACGCATAGCCGCATTTGCAGCATCCAAAAAGTGTCGCCCGTGCCGCCGACGCGTCGGCGCGGCTTCGAAGATATCAAGCCGTGGTCGGAGATGACGATGGAGGAGCACCAGGACATTCCGGGCGACTACGAAGCGCAAGCGGGCCAGGGCCCGGTATCGCTGCATTCGGAGGAGCATCTCGCGACGTCCGATCGCGGCGTTGCGATGCAACGGCGCATGATCGAGCAACAAATCAAGACGGTGGTGGAAGGCGGCGATCCGCTCGGGGTGTTCTTCGATGAGAAGGACGCCGTGATCCACGTGCCGTCGGGCAATTTCTTTAAACAGTGAATTATCGCCTCTCCCTTGATGGGAGAGGCCGGATCGCTTGGCGCGAAGCGG
>JBAQHC010000651.1:0-1536 GCA_049288095.1 Alphaproteobacteria bacterium
GCCTTCGAGCGCCTCTTCAAAGAGCGTGGGCTGCCAAGAGCCGTCCGTTCCGACAACGGCGTTCCGTTCGCTTCTCCCAACGCTCTTTTCAATCTCTCAAAGCTCGCTGTCTGGTGGCTCCGGCTCGGCATCCAAATCGAGCGCATCAAGCCCGGCCATCCGCAGCAGAACGGCCGCCACGAGCGCATGCATTTGACGCTCAAGAAAGAAGTCACCAAGCCCGCCGGCATGAACACGCTTCAGCAACAGGCCAAGTTCGATGCCTTCATCGAGGAGTTCAATAACGAGCGGCCTCACGAAGCTCTGGCAATGAAGTGCCCGAGCGAGGTCTACACACCCTCAGAGCGCTCCTATCGCGGCCTGCCCGAGATCAGCTATCCCTTCCATGATCGCGATGCTCTGGTCACCAGCTGTGGGCGCATCTGCATGCATCGCAAGAAGATCAACGTCTCACATGTCCTCGCCGGTCAACGGCTCAGTATCAAGGAAGTCGACGACGGCATTTGGCTCGTCTCCTTCATGCACTACGATCTTGGATACATCGATTTGGAGCAGAGAACCTTGCAACCCCTCGACAACCCCTTCGGCCCAGGGTTGTCACCCATGTCTTAGGTACGCTCTGTCACCCATCTCTCCGGGTCGGACAGTCGTAGATATGGCGGAGAGGGAGTCCAAATCAACTCTGCCTAACGTCCTGAAATATCGTCGCTTTTATCATCCAACCGCGACAACTGCCCCCTGGCAATCCCCAAAATCGACCGGATGTTGCCAGCGCCACGCAGCCTTAGCTAATCGATCCTGGACAACATATCGTTGCATTAGGCGGTTGGTCGCATTGGCGCCAACTGAAACAACACGCCCAGGAAGAACCAGATGCCCAGAGGTCCGCAAGTGGTGGCGTCCGTCGATTACGCATTCTGGGGACGCCTCGACGAATGGACCCTGAATGAATCGGCCGCTCTTCTCGCAGGACTTGATCCAAAGACCATTGGTGATCAGCCTGCAAACAAGGAGTTCGACCAAATCCGAGAGTTGATTGACCGTGCAGTGACGATGGGCGACCTCCTGAATCACACGCGGCCGACCGCTGTGCTGTCATGGGCAAAGCTCAAGCGCGTTACAATTTCTCCAAAGCTCCTGAAAGCTGTAGGACACTTCGGCGGCACAGTTGAAGATTTCAGACACAATGTTCGAGAGCTTCAGAAGGAGATCAATTCCTTGCAGGAGGATCTCGCCCGCCTAGAGGCCACCGCGAAAACAAGTGCTGAAGAAACAAGGCCGCTGACCATACCCGAACGCCGGGTCGTCAAAACCATTATCCTTACGTTGGCAGTGTATGGTCGCGATTATCGGCCGGGCGGTCCCATAGCCCCGCAAATCGCGAGAGATGCTGAACGTCTTGGTCTGACCATTGATGATGGATCAATTCGATCTTGGCTAAACGAAGCAGCGCAACTCGTGCCGGACGAGGTCTGGGCGGCACTCCCTAAACCGAAGTCGGCCAAAAAATAACCGAACTCGGCCACATCCTTCCAC
>JBAQHC010000652.1:0-3923 GCA_049288095.1 Alphaproteobacteria bacterium
TTCCACACGCTCATCGCGGACAATGAGATCTTCAACGGCCCCGGACCGGATTTTGAGATTCGCCTGCTGCGCCAGAGCCGCCTGCATATGGCGCCGGTAGAGCTTGCGGTCGGCTTGCGCGCGCGGGCCCCTAACGGCGGGGCCCTTGCTGCGATTGAGCATCCGAAACTGGATGCCAGCGGCATCCGCCACCCGGCCCATCACGCCGTCAAGGGCATCGATCTCGCGGACGAGGTGACCTTTGCCCAAACCGCCAATCGCCGGGTTGCAGGACATCTCGCCAATCGTCTCGATCTTATGCGTGAGGAGGAGCGTGCGCGCGCCGAGCCGCGCAGAGGCCGCCGCGGCTTCGCAGCCGGCATGCCCGCCGCCAATGACGATGACGTCGCATCCCTTCATGGCGCGCCGTCTAAGCCAGGACATGTGGCGTGTAAAGGCCCGAATGTTTCACGTGAAACATTCGAATCGACTCAGTATCAATGTTTATCTTAGCTAACTTAGCTAAGCCTGTGGCGCACGGACAATGTTTCACGTGAAACATTGTCGGTCATTTGCCAAGACAGAACTCCGCAAAGACGACATCGAGGATCTCCTCGACATCGATTCTGCCCGTCAGGCGGCCCAAGGCATGGGCGGCTGTGCGAACGTCTTCAGCCATCAGCTCGGTGCGATCAGTGCCGGCACGGAGGGCCGACCGCAAAGCCGCCTCCGCCCGCGCTAACTCCTGCCGATGCCGCGCGCGGGTGACCAGCGAGTTCATGCCGGCATTGACCTTGTCCCTCGCCGCCGCGGCGATCGCCGCAATGAGCGAGGCCAGACCGAGACCCGCTTTCGCCGACACCGCAATCGAATGGTCATGTACTGCGGGCTGAGCAAGGTCAGCCTTCGCGTAGACCAGCAGGTCTTGCGGCTTTGGCTCGAGACCGAGGGATGACCAGTCGGCCGGAGCCTGAGTTGCGTCCCAAAGCAGAATGCGGAGATCGGCTCGTTCTGCACGGGCCCGGGCTCGCCGCACGCCCTCCTGCTCCACCGGATCGGCGACATCGCGCAGGCCGGCGGTATCGAGCAGTATGACTGGAACGCCGCCGAGATCGAGGCTCACCTCAATCACATCGCGCGTCGTGCCGGCGTGCTCCGAAACAATGGCGACTTCGCGCTTAGCGAGCGCGTTCAGCAAGGTCGATTTGCCGGCATTAGGCGGTCCAATGATCGCAATCGTGATCCCTTCGCGCATACGCTCGCCGGAGCGATTGTCATTGAGCGCCGCCGCGATCTCCTCATCAACGCGCGCGATGATTGGAGCAGCGCGGGCGTAGCTGTCGCCCGGCAAATCTTCATCCGGAAAGTCGATCGCCGCCTCGAGAAAGGCGCTCGCGCGGATCAGCTGCTCACGCCAAGCCTCGGCCTTGGCGCCGAGCACGCCTTCGAATTGCCGCAAGGCCTGACGCCTTTGGCCCTCGGTTTCCGCGTCGATGAGATCGGCCAGCGCCTCGACTTGGGTGAGATCAAGCTTGCCATTGTCGAAGGCGCGCCGCGTGAACTCCCCGGGCTCCGCGAGCTCGACCCCGCAATCTTCGGCGAGAACTCCGAGTAGTCCCGCCACCACCGCGCGGCTGCCATGCACTTGAAGCTCAACGACATCCTCACCGGTGAAGCTTGCCGGGGCCGGAAACCACAGCACCAAGCCTTCGTCGATCATCGCGCCGCTCGTTGGATCTTTGATCTTGAGCAGCTCAGCGCGGCGCGGCTCTACCTTATGCGAGCCAATCAACGCACCAAGCGCCTCGCGTGCTTTCGGGCCCGAAATTCGGATGATCGCGATGGCAGAGCGGCCCGGCGCAGTCGCTAATGCGGCGATTGTCCGGCGCTCGTTCGGCGAGTTTGGTTCAGGCATCGCCTTTAGGCGGATTGCGCTTCGGATCCCAAGCCTGCTGCGCGGCTTCCCACATCAGCTTGGTGAAGGATTCCATGCCTTGCATTCCTGCGGGCAGCCATTTCGACATCACAGTTTCAGGGTCCATCATCGACATGGATTGCGCGAGCTTTGCCTGCATCTCGACCATCATAGCCTCGTTTAAGGCGCGCACATCGGGCAGGCCAAGAAAGCCCCGCGCCTCCTCGGGCGTGCAATCGACTTCAATTCTTATCTTCATCCTCGCCTCCGCGCGGCTTATGGTTCACTTAACACCCGCCCGGCTGCTCCCGGGTTAATCGTCCGTGCACGGAGGAAGTTCTGGCGAACCGCCTGGCGAACGAGACAAGCCCTTATCTCCTCCAGCACAAGGACAATCCGGTCGATTGGCAGCCTTGGGGGCCGGAGGCGCTTGCGCGTGCCAAGGCCGAGAACAAGCCGATCCTACTCTCAGTCGGCTACGCCGCCTGTCACTGGTGCCATGTGATGGCGCACGAAAGCTTCGAGGACGAGGCGACGGCGGCGCTGATGAACCAGCTGTTCGTCAACATCAAGGTCGACCGCGAGGAGCGGCCGGATCTCGATTCGATCTATCAGACCGCCCTCGCGATCACCGGCCAGCAGGGCGGCTGGCCGCTGACGATGTTTCTCACGCCCGAGGGCAAGCCCTTCGCGGGCGGCACCTATTTTCCGCCCGACCGGCGCTATGGCCGCCCGGCCTTCCGCGATGTGCTCAACCAGATCGCCGAGATTTTCGCGAAGGAGCCGGAACGCGTCGCGCGGGCAGAGGGTCAAATCATGGAGCGGCTCGGCCCGGCGCTGAACCCCTCCGCGCCGCCAGGCGAGCTGTCGATCGAATTCCTCGACGAGGTGGCGTCGCAGGTCGTGCGCCATATCGATCCTTATTCGGGCGGGTTCGGCGAAGCGCCGAAATTCCCCAACACCCCGATGCTGGAGCTGCTGTGGCGGGCCTACTTACGCACAGGTGCGGAGGAATATCGCCGGGCGGTCGAGCTGACACTCACCCATATGTGCCAGGGCGGCATCTACGACCATTTGGGCGGCGGCTTTGCGCGCTATTCGGTCGACGCCGAATGGCTCACCCCGCATTTCGAAAAAATGCTCTACGACAATGCTCAGCTGGTCTCTCTACTAACTTTGGTGTGGCAATCCACCAAATCCCTGCTGTTCAAGCAGCGTGTGGAGGAGACTGTGGATTGGGTGCTGCGCGAGATGCGCGCGCCCGAGGGCGGGTTTTATTCCTCGCTCGATGCCGATAGCGAGGGCCATGAAGGCAAGTTCTATGTGTGGAGTCGCGGCGAAATCCAGGAGGTTCTAGGTCTTGAGGATGCGCGGTTGTTTTGCTCCGTCTACGGAGTAACCGAGGAGGGCAATTTCGAGGGCGCCAACATCCTCAATCGCTTGGGCTCGCTCGAGCTTTTGGACGAGGCGCACGAAATGCGCCTCGCCGCCTACCGCGAAAAGCTGCTCGCCCACCGCGCGCACCGCGTGCGCCCCGGCCTTGACGACAAGATCCTCGCCGATTGGAATGGCCTCATGATCGCCGCCCTAGCCAAGGCCGGCGCTGCGTTTGGCCGCCAAAATTGGCTTGACGCTGCCGGCGAAGCCTATAGGGAGGTGAGTTTCGCTCATCTCCTCGACCCGTCCGGAACCCGGGGGACTCTTCGAACGGGCGGGCGACTGTTTCACGCCTCAAGAAGCGGCAAGCCAAACCACGAAGGCATGGCCGAGGACTATGCGAACATGATCGCGGCGGCGATTGCCGTCTTCGAGGCAACGGCCGACGACATGCCGATTTCGACATTTTGGGCGTGGCTGAAGGAACTCGAAACGCATTTCACCGCACCGGAGGGTGGGTTTTTTCAATCGCGCGATAGCGCCGCTGATGTGATCACGCGTAGCCGTCCGATCCAAGATAACGCGACGCCGCCAGCCAATGCGACGATGCTCGCAAACTATGCCCGGCTCCGGGCGATGTTCGGAGCGGAGT
>JBAQHC010000653.1:0-3885 GCA_049288095.1 Alphaproteobacteria bacterium
AGTCCAAGGGGCTCGTCTTGACGGCCGTCATCGAGACATCGCTCGACGATTGGAATCACTATGAGAGCCAGCATTACCGTGCAATCGCCGAATGGGCGCGCGAAAACCCGGATCGCGTAGAGCGGCCGGCAATCCTTGCGCGCGATGCGCGCGCCAAGCATCAGTTTCTCGAGTTCGAGCGCGATTATCTCGGCTGGGCGATCTTTGTTTGCCGCTTGCCCGGCTGATCGCTAGCGCTCATCTCAATCGCCGCCTTTGCCGAAAAAGCCGTTCCAGATGATCGCGGCGCCGAGCAGGATGAGAAGGAGCGGAGCGAGCGGAAACGAGATGTGAATAAGCTGCCAAAGGCCGCCGATAAGGAAGACTGCGCCGCCGATCGTCCAGACGGTCGAAAGCTTGAGATCAAGCTTCCAGCGCGCGGCCTGTTCGCCCAGAACGATTACGCCGATGCCGGTGAGCGTCCATCCCCAGCCAAGCTGGGCAAGCACCGCAACGCCGAGCCAGACAAAAAACAGCCCGCGCGCAGTCACATTGAGCCGGCGTGTAAGATCACGGTTCTCAGTCTTGGCTTCCGGTGCAGTCTGGGCTGCGTGCTCCATGACCATGGCATGCTCCAATCGGTATTGCCTTGTAATATAGTCGCTGAAGCGGCTGCTTGCAGCTTTGATTTCTATCAACGCGCGATCGCGCGGCGCGTGCCAATTTTGTGTTCAGGTTTCTTAGAGGGAGGCTCAAATGGCCCGTAAAGCGATAATTGCGGCAGTGATGGCGTCGCTTGTCTTTGCTGTTCCTTCGGTCGCCCAGCAAGGCAGCGGCCCTTGGGTAATGGGCCCCGGGATGATGGGCGGTTTTGGTGGCGGGATGATGGGCGGCGGGTTCGGGATGATGAGCCAATATCCCGACGGCTATGTCGCTTTCCTCAAGGCCGAGCTCAACATCACGCCGGCGCAAGAAAAAGTGTGGGCGCCCTTTGCCAAAGCGATTCGAGAGAGCGCGGCGACGAGCGGTCGCTTTTGGGGTCCCGGCGGACGAATGGGACCGGGAATGATGCGCGGCGGTACGGGGCAGGTGGGGCCAGGCATGATGCAGGGTCAGCAGATGGGCCCAGCCATGATGCTGAATTATCAAGGATGGAAACCGCAGCCGCTTCCGGATGCGCTCGACAGCCAAGTCGATTGGGCGCAATCGCGGCTCGATAGCGTCAAGGCGCTGCGCGATGCGGCCAAGCCGCTTTATGCCAAACTTACAGATGAGCAGAAGGCGAAAGCGGATCGGCTGCTCGGCTGCTGCGCGGCGTATTGATCGCGAGGCAATTGGGCATGGGCGCAGCGGGCAAGCACGGCTCCCGAGGAGCCATCGTTAAACATTCAGAAGAGAACCGGTTGCATTCTTCCGCGTGAGAAACGGGAGATTGAGTTGCGGATCACTTTGAAACGCCCGAACGAATGTCAGCAAAGCGAGCTGGAAGAGTTTGTCGATCTGGTGAGGCTTGGGCGTGAAGTTCAGAGGAACGGACTTGAAAGCCGAGTCGAGCATGCTTGGTGCCTTGCCTTTGTAAGGCAGAGGAATGTGTTGCAAGCTTGCGGTGGCGTCAAAGTACCGGACCCCGGACGTCGCCAAAAATATTTCACGGCGGCCGCCATCTCCGACGATGCCGACAAGTACAGACTGGAACTTGGCTGGGTCTTTGTAGTCCCATCATTGCGGGGATTGGGGATCGCTGATGACATGACCCGGAAACTCGTGGAGTTCGTAGACGGCGAAGCGCTTTACGCGACTTCAGCCGCAGCAAATAAACCGATGCATCGCATTCTATCCGGGGCAGGCTTCTCGACGAATGAGAAGGGCTTTCGGCTCAACGGCGACCGCGATCTGTGGCTCTTTGTCAGACCGAGCGCTTAAATATCAAGATCAGTGGCGAATTGGGCGTTTTCGGTTATGTATTGAAAGCGCAGTTCAGCTTTACGGCCCATGAGTTGTTCGACGAGGCTTTCGGTCTCTTCGATTTCATCGCCGGGAATGATGACCTTGAGGAGCGTGCGAGTGCCGGGCTTCATCGTGGTCTCTTTAAGCTGCGCGGGCATCATCTCGCCGAGGCCTTTGAAGCGCGATACCTCGACCTTTTGGTTAGCCCTGAACTCAGATTTCATCAGCTCGTCTTTGTGCTGATCATCGCGCGCATAGATCGTTTTCGAGCCTTGCGTCAGACGATAAAGCGGCGGCGCGGCAAGATAGAGATGGCCGTCTTTGATGAGCCCCGGAATTTCGCGATAGAAGAAGGTGATCAGGAGCGAAGCGATATGCGCGCCATCGACATCGGCATCGGTCATGATGATCACACGGTCATAGCGCAAATCCTCGGAGCGATAGCGCTCGCGCACGCCGCAACCAAGCGCTTGCAATAGATCCGCAAGCTCCTGGTTCTGCGATAGCTTGCCCGCGCCAGCGCTGGCAACGTTCAAGATCTTGCCGCGCAGAGGCAGCACAGCTTGAGTCGAACGGTCGCGCGCTTGCTTGGCCGAGCCGCCGGCGGAATCGCCCTCGACCAGGAATATTTCGGTGTCGCGCGAGCTTGAAGAGCAATCGGCAAGCTTGCCGGGCAAGCGCAATTTGCGCGTCGCGGAAGCACGGCTGACTTCTTTCTCTTGGCGGCGCTTGATGCGTTCATCCGCCTGGTTCACCACCCAATCGAGCAGCTTGCCGGCGCGCGGCGGCGATTCCGCCAGCCAATGATCGAAATGGTCGCGCACCGCGGCCTCGACCAGTCGCTGCGCTTCGGCGCTCGCGAGCTTCTCTTTAGTTTGGCCCTGAAATTCCGGCTCGCGGATGAAGATCGAAAGAAGGCCCGCCGCCGTGCTCAAAATATCTTCCGGCAGGATTTGTCCGCCCTTCTTGTTGCCGACGCGCTCGGCATAGTCCTTGAGCCCGCGCGAGAGCGCCGTGCGCAAGCCGGCTTCGTGCGTGCCGCCTTCGGTGGTTGGGATCGTGTTGCAATAGGAGTGGAGGAAACCATCGCGATCACCCATCCATGCGATTGCCCATTCGACGCTGCCATGCTGACCCGGTTTCGCGACATGACCGCTGAACGGCTCAGGCACGACCATCGCCGCGCCTTGCGTTTCGCTCGCGAGGAAATCTTTGAGGCCGTCAGGGAAATGCAGTGTGTCTTCGGTCGGCGTCTCGTCTTTGATGAGAGATGCCGCGCACTTCCAATGAATTTTCACGCCGCCGAAGAGATAGGCCTTGGAGCGCGCCATGCGGTAAAGCCGCGCCGGCTTGAACGCGGCGCCCTTGCCGAAGATCTCCGGGTCAGGATGAAACGTCACTTTGGTGCCGCGCCGGTTGTTGACCGCGCCCATATTCTTGAGCTTCGAGGTCGGATGGCCTTTCGAATAGGTCTGGCGATAAAGCGTGCGCTCGCGCGCAACCTCAACTTCCAGATGATCGGACAAAGCGTTGACGACCGAAACGCCGACGCCGTGGAGACCCCCGGAAGTCTCATAGGCCTTGCCGCCGAATTTGCCGCCCGAATGCAGCATGGTCATGATGACTTCGAGCGCCGACTTATCTTTGAACTTGGGATGTGGATCGATGGGGATGCCGCGGCCGTTGTCGGTCACCGACAAGGTGCCGTCTTCCAAGAGCTCGACATCGATGAAGCTCGCATGGCCTTGGAGCGCTTCGTCCATCGCGTTGTCGAGCACCTCGGCAAACAAATGATGGAGCGCGCGCTCGTCCGTGCCGCCGATATACATGCCCGGCCGGCGCCGGACCGGCTCGAGCCCTTCAAGAACCTCGATATCCTTCGCGGAATAAGAGCCGCCGTCCTTCTCGGGCTTCTCGAACAAATCCTTGGTGCGTGCAGTCGCGCGCGCCATCAAAATC
>JBAQHC010000654.1:0-6755 GCA_049288095.1 Alphaproteobacteria bacterium
GGCATGAAGGGATGCAGCAATTTCAGCGCCCGGTCGAGCACGAAGGCGGCAACGCCTCGCGTCTCGGCCGAGGCGGCTTCATCGCTTCCAGCGAGGATCGGCTTGATCAGCTCGAGATACCAGTCGCAATAGACATGCCAGATGAAGTGATAGATGGCGCCGGCCGCCTCGTTGAAGCGGAAGGCTTGCAACGCCTCGCTGACGGCTCTGAGCGCTCGCTCGCTCTCCCCCGCGATCCAGCGGTTCAGCGTCACCTTGGCCGTGGCCGGATCGAAGTCGCTCTGCGGGACGCATTGGTTCATCTCGGCGAAACGCGCGGCGTTCCACAGCTTGGTCGCGAAGTTGCGATAGCCTTCGACGCGGGCTGGGCTGAGCTTGATGTCGCGCCCCTGCGCCGCCATGGCGGCCAGGGTGAAGCGCAACGCGTCGGCGCCATAGGTTTCGATCAGGTCGAGGGGATCGATGACGTTCCCCTTCGACTTCGACATTTTCTGGCCCTTCTCGTCGCGGACCAGCGCGTGAATATAGACGTCGCGGAAGGGCACCTCCTCCATGACGTGGAGGCCCATCATCATCATGCGCGCGACCCAGAAGAAGATAATGTCGAAGCCGGTGACGAGCACATCGGTCTTGTAGAAGCGCTTCAACTCCTTGGTTTCGTCCGGCCAGCCGAGTGTCGAGAACGGCCACAGCGCCGACGAAAACCAGGTGTCCAGCACATCTTCATCGCGCTTAAGCGGAGTCTCGTGACCGAAATGCGTGTTGGCCGCGGCTTGCGCAGCCTCTTCGTTTTCAGCAACGAAGATCTTGCCGTCCGGCGCATACCAAGCCGGGATCTGGTGGCCCCACCAGAGCTGGCGCGAGATGCACCAAGGCTGAATCTCGTTTAGCCAGTTGAAGTAGGTCTTCTCCCAATTCTTCGGCACGAACACGGTTTCGCCACGCTGGACCGCTTCAAGCGCGGGCTTGGCCAGCACATCGGCGCGCACATACCATTGCTCGGTGAGATAAGGCTCAACCACTTCGTTGGAACGGTCGCCATACGGCACTTGATGCGTCACCGGTTCGATCTTCTCGATCAGGCCTTCCGCATCCAGATCGGCGATGATCATCCGCCGCGCAACGAACCTGTCATTGCCTCGATATTTCTGCGGCGCCTGTTCGCTCAGCTTGCCTTCAAT
Source organism: Alphaproteobacteria bacterium (assembly GCA_049288095.1). GTDB lineage: Bacteria > Pseudomonadota > Alphaproteobacteria > CAWBKL01 > CAWBKL01 > CAWBKL01. The sequence continues at coordinate 1,182 of JBAQHC010000654.1, forward strand.
CGTGAAAATGCTGATTTGAGAAAGCCCGTGACGTTTGCCGACTTCGAAATCGTTGAAGTCGTGCGCGGGCGTGATCTTCACAGCACCCGAACCCTTTTCGCTGTCGACATATTCGTCAGCGATAATTGGAATCCGCCTGCCGACTAGCGGCAAGATCGCGTGGACAGGATCGCGAGCGTTAAAGCGCTCGACAAAGTGTGCAAACTTTGGATCCTTTGGATGAACCGCAACGGCAACGTCGCCGAGCATTGTCTCGGGCCGCGTCGTTGCGACGGTAATCTTTCCCGATCCGTCGTCGAGCGGATAGTCGATATAATAGAGATGGCCGCTGGGATTGCGCCCAAGCGCCTTGCCGAGCGCGGCGTGATCGAGCGGCTGACCACTCTCGCGTGCCCATTTATAGCTGCCGGTCACCTGCTGCTGCACGACTTCCAAATCGGAAATCGCCGTCAGCAATTTGGTATCCCAATTGACGAGCCGCTTGTCCTTGTAAATGAGCCCTTCTTCGTAGAGGTGGACAAAGACTTTCACGACCGCGCGCGAAAGCCCCTCATCCATCGTGAAGCGCTCGCGCGACCAATCGCACGAGGCACCGAGCCGGCGCAGCTGACCCACAATTGTGCCGCCGCTTTCTGCTTTCCATTCCCAAACACGGCGAACGAATTCCTCACGGCCAAGCTCACGGCGCGATTGATTGCCCTCCTGCGCAAGCTTGCGCTCGACCACCATTTGCGTCGCGATGCCGGCGTGGTCGGTGCCGACCTGCCACAGCACATCCTTGCCGCGCAAGCGCTCATAGCGCACCAGAATATCTTGCAGCGTGTTGTTGAGCGCATGGCCCATATGGAGCGAGCCAGTGACGTTCGGCGGCGGGATCACGATGCAATAGGGCTTAGCGTCAGGCCGTGCGCCGGCTTTGAACGCGCCGGATTCCTCCCACGCATCGTAAATGCGCTTCTCGATCTCCGCCGGGTCGTAAGTCTTTTCGATCATCCGCGCATCCGTAAGTCCCCCTCCCTTTGGGAGGGGCAGAGCGCGCAGCGCTCGGGGAGGGATTGGGCCGTTGCAAGCGCAGAAAGTAATCCCTCCCCTAACCCCTCCCAGAGGGAGGGGGGATGAGAAGTCATGCGGGTCGTGGGCTGCCTCATGTTACCGCTCAATCTTCGAGTGCCAGATCGACGGCCGCTTGGGCATGCAGCATCATCGTATCGAACAAGGGTACGCTGCTTTCGGCTTTCGTGATGATAAGCGTAAGCTCGGTGCAGCCGAGAATGACGGCTTGCGCGCCTTTCTTCACCAGCCGGTCGATGATGCCGCGATATGTCTGTTTCGAATGCGCGGTGATGATGCCGCGCACAAGCTCCTCGAAAATGATGCGGTGACAGAGCACGCGGTCGCTCTTTTCCGGCACGATCGCCTCGATGCCGAAGCGCGCCAGCCGCTCCTGGAAGAACCCAAGCTCCATCGTGTAACTGGTGCCGAGCAGCGCGACCTTTTCGAGATGCGCCGCGCGGATCGCATCGGCAGTTGGGTCGATGATCGAGAGCAGTGGCACCTTGAGCGCAGATTCAACCTCGGGCGCGACGACGTGCATCGTGTTCGCGCAAATCATCATGAAGTCCGCGCCGGCACCTTCAAGGCTCCGCGCCGCGGATACGAGGTGACGTCCGATAGTCTGCCAATCGCCCGCCCGCTGCAGCTCTTCCAGCATGGCGAAATCGAAGGAATACATAAGGATCTGCGCGGAATGCACGCCGCCCAGGCGTTCGCGCACCATCTCGTTGATCACGCGGTAATAATGGGCGGTCGATTCCGCGCTCATCCCGCCCAGCATGCCGATCGTCTTCATCCGTTCCTTCCGCCTCATGGTTCGACAAGCTCACCATGAGGTGAATTAATACCTCATCCTGAGCCTGTCGAAGGATGAGCTTGTCGAAGGATCAGGGTTACGATGATGCGGGCAAAAAATCAAAAGCCGCCCGCGGTCTTTTCCGGAGCGGCTGATTTCGTCTTGAGCGAGAGTGCCTTCTAGCGGCCCTTGCGTGAGACCCGGTCGATCTCTTGCTGGACGAGCCGGTCGACGATCTCGGGCAAATTCCGATTGAGCCAGTCTTCGAGCAACGGGCGCAGCATGTCTTGCACCAGCGCTTCAAGGCTCCGTGAGTCCCCTGCGGGAAGGTCGCTTACGAGCGTATTGCGTGTGAGCTGGCGGAACGCGGATGACGCCTGATCGCGCGCCTCGTCCGACAAAAGGCCCTCATCAACTTCAACCGCACGGGGGCGGTTGGCGATGACGGGCGCGCGCGGCGCCGATTTCATCGGTGCGCGCTCAACCATAACGACATCGTCCTCAGCCGGCGCAGCGGCAACAGGCGGCGCCTCTTCCTCTTCCGGGACAACTTCAGTGAGCTCGAGAACGTCTTCCTCGACGACCTCTTCGGCTTCAACGACCGGTGGCGGCGGCGCCTTGGCGGCTGGCTTGGGCGCAGGGGCCGAAGCAGCGGCGGCGGCAGGCGCGGGCTTAGCCTTCGGCGCTTCAGGCGCCGGCTTTGCCTCTTCACCATCTTCGGAAATGATCCGGCGAATCGACGCCAGGATCTCTTCCATTGTCGGTTCTTGGGTGTTTGCAGTATTCGCCATCGCCCTCGTTCGCCTCGCTCGATGCGGCGCTTCACCCCCCAAACTAGCGTTCGAACCTAAGTGAAACACTGCAAGAATGCCATGGTCCTGGCGAATCTTAAGTTAGAACTCGCCTTAACTTCTGGACAGGATTCTAGCAATTCGCGGGCCAGCGAGGCCCTGGGCTAGTCTGAGCCCTCGCCGGCGCCTGGCCAAAACTGCTTCCACAGCAGACTGCGTGTGTTCGCCTTGGGATCGTAAATCTGAACCGGCAGGCCGAGTTTTTGCGCCGTGAGCGCGCCCATCGAGGACAGCAAAGTGTAGGCCGCCACATATTGGTCACGCTGGCTCTGCACAAGCGCGACCTGAGAGTTGAGCAGCTCCTGCTCCGCGTTAAGAACATCGAGCGTCGTACGCGAACCGACCTGCGCCTCCTGAACGACGCCCTCATAGGCGATCTGATTCGCGTTTACCTGTTCCTTGTTGGAGGCGATCGCGGCGCCTGCCGCCTTAAGCTGCTCCCAAGCGTTGGCGACGCTTTCCTCCGCATCGCGCAAGGCCTGATCGCTGAGAAGGCGGTTCTGGCTGGCCGTGTGCTTGGCCTGGCGGATCGAGGCGTATTCGGATCCGGCCTGATAGATCGGGATCGTCAACTGGCCGGTAATCGAGCTCTGATTGCTTGTGATACCCGAGACAATGCCGGGGACGAAGGAGGATTTCTGGCCCTCATTATGATTGTACTGGCCGACAACCGAAACGCTCGGCAACAAAGAGCCCACGGCGACCTTAACTGCCGCGTTCGAGGCTTTTTCGGTCTCGTGTGCAGCCAGCAGGGTTGGGCTGTTGCGCACGGCCTCGGTCTGCGCGTCTTCCTCTGATCTCGGCAGCGGCGGCAATGAAGGCGACACTTCGAGATTTCCTGGCGGACGGCCGACCACGGTCTTGTAGGCATCCTGGCTCGCGACCAGCTGCGCCTGGCCGGCAATCAGCTGGCTATCCGCCTGCTTTAGACGCGCCTCAGCTTGCGCAACGTCCGTGCGGGTGATCTCGCCGACCTCGAACCGGTCATGCGCGGCGTCGAGCTGGCGCTGCAGCACATTCACATTGTTCTTGTTGAGGTCGACCGTCGCGCGATCCCGGATCACGTTGAAATAGGCCGTGACCACGTTGGTGAAAGTCTGCTGCTCAGTCGATGCCAAGCGAGCACGGCCCGCTTCAACATTGTGCTGCGCCTCTTTCACCCCGAAATAGGTACGGCCGCCTTTGAAGATCGGCTGCGTGAATTGAGCGGTCTCGCTCAGCGGGTGGCTCTTGGTGATGGTCGTACCCAAGCCCGGCGCAGCGGGCGTAAAGCTCGTATGTGAATCGGTGTAGCCGTAGGAGCCGCTGAGCTGAACGGTCGGCTTCCACCCGGCGCTGGCCTGCGGCAGCGACTCATCGAGCGCACGTAGCTGTGCACGCGCGGCAAGCAAATTCGGATTGGACTTGTAAGCGTCGGTCAACGCCTCTTGAAGCGTCTCGAGCGGGCCGGCCGGCTGGGCGCTCACGCCGGGCGGGCTCGATGCCTCAGCGCCTTGCTTCGGCAGCGGCACGGAGGACGGCCGCGCAGCGCGCTCCTCCTTGGGGACGGCAATAGGCTTAGGAGTGGTTACAGGAGCGGCCGCCGGTGGCGCCGCGGGCATGGCAGGCATGGCAGCCGGTGCGCTCTGTGTCGGCACTGTTGAAGTGGTGTTCATTGCAGGCGCAGACGGAGTGGAAGACGGCGCCGGTCCCACGGCAGGAGCAGCGAATGCGGCGTGGGCACAATAAGCCAACACCCCAGCCACTGAGCCGATCAGCATCCTACGCATGACGCCCACACCCCTTTTGCTTGCTCGAAAGCGCATGGCCTGAGGCCAATCAGCTCTCCCCCCTGGAGGTAGGAATACATGTGTTCCAAATAGGTTCACAAGTGATGAATTGTCACCAAATCGTGTGGGTTTTGGTTGTAACCACCCCACTACGGAACCCTCAGAACACGAAGGCGCGCTTCTTAGCGAAGCCCGGTAGGGGCGGAACACTGGCGTCGAACAGCGCCCGGCCGCTTAAGCCCTCACCGGCCCGGACGAAGCTCATCGCGCGGCCAAGCCGCCCAGCGCTGGCAAGTACGGCAAGGAGCCTGCCCTCAGGCTTGAGCTGGGAGACGAGCGCTGCCGGGACTTCTTCGATCATGCCTTCAAACAGGATCGCATCGAACGGGCCTTGCGAGGGCGCGCCGCCGCCGAGCCGGCCTCGCTGGACCACGACATTAGCTGCACCTTGAGCCGCGATGTTGCGCTCGGCTGCCTGAGCAAGCGCCTCATCCTCCTCAACAGCGACAACCTCGCCTGCGAGCCGGCCGAGCACGACCGCGGAATAGCCGGTGCCGCACCCGATATCGAGCACTCTGCCGCTGGCCTGGATCTCTGCCGCCTGCACCAGCTTCGAGAAGCACCGGGCCTCAAGCAGATAGCGGCCGCCGCCAATCGGCACACTGAGACCGCCATAGGCGATGTCGCGCTGAGCCGCCGGAACGAACTCTTCCCGCGGGATTGCCCGCATTGCCGCAATCAACCGGCGGTCCGTCACGTCATTCGTGCGGACATCGTTCTCGACCATGTTTTCGCGCGCGACGGCAAAATCGAGTGGCATGGAAGGCCGCTGAGAAAGGCTGGAGACGAAAAGGCGCAAGGCCCGGAATCACAGAAGACCAAGAGCTTATAGCCAGGGGCAGCCATCGTTTCCAGTTGCTGTGCTGGGGCCCGCCCCCCACGCGTCCTATTGGACCCGTACCCCGGGCGTGCGAAAGTAGCTGCGGAGACTCGCCCTGGAAAACGACGCTGCCTTCTTCATCGAAGACGTCTCGTTGGCGGACATGCCGAACGAAAATTTTCGCTCGGCATTCAGCTTCTGGCTCGATCGTAAGGGGGACAGGGT
>JBAQHC010000655.1:0-1563 GCA_049288095.1 Alphaproteobacteria bacterium
AGGCCGACGCCCTGATAGCCGTCCTGGGTATTGATGTTGTTCAGGGCGACCAGGGCCGCCTTATTGAACAGTTTGAAGCCTTTAGCGTCGGCGGGGGCGAACACGGTCGTCACGTCGCCCCATTCGCACAACAGACTGCGGTCCTTGGTGAAGGCCGCGGTGGACAGCGCCCGCATGGCCACGGAGGCGTTGGCGCCGCGATCGGAACCGTAGTTGACCACGGTCTTAAAGCGGGTCTGGAAAACTTGCAAAGAAGCCTTGGTGAAGTCCACGTTGCCGTTGAGTTTGAGCGTGGTGGTCATCGTGTTGATCAAGCCGCGAGGGGCCGCAATCGACTCGATGTCCCTCGTGGTCCGATCAAACGAGGCGACGATGAAGTAAGGTTTCTTGTTGGCGCTGGTCGTGTAAGGTTCTTTGCTGTAATAGGACGTTGAATACGGTCCGATTTCGAAGATGCCGTGCGTGTTGGTCTTGGCCAGGAGGGGGTCCACAAAGCCAGGAATGAACGATTCGACGGGCATCCTCGTCCAGCCGTCGTTGCGGAGGATGGCGACGAAAGCGTCCCGAAGGGACCTGGACCGCAAGGCCCCGCCTATGCCGCTGAGTCGCACGGCCGGGCCGGTGCTCTTGGCGCCCGACCAGGTGGCCTCGGCATACCGCACTTCAGGCCGGGCCGAAGGCAGCATGTCCAGCCCCTCGTCGTTGATCAGGCGATTAAGGAACGCAGACACCTGCGGCACCTGGTCGAACATAGTGCTGCGGTTCAGGGCCGCCCGCGTGTCGGTCGGCAGACCCTGGCGCGGCATACGGTCCATGACCGTCATTGCGGATAGGTTCCACAGGGAAAACATCCGGGCCATCGCCCCGCTGTCGGCGAACCGGGCCGGGGCGAAGATGCGGTTGTCGTAAAGCTGCGAGACCGCCCGCGGCTCGAAGTCGGCTGCTTCCTCGCCCATTGCCTTGGCGATGGCGGCGATTGTCTTGAAGTGCTGGGTGTAAATGCCCACTTTGTCGTTTTCCATCGGCAGGGAATCGTCGCCGTGGATGAACGTCCAGCGGCTATGGGAGTCGCTCAAGTTGATGCTCATGTGCAGGACGATGGAGCTGCTCTTGGGGCCGATGGCGTTGTACAGGCGCTTGGCTTGGCGGGTTTCCTCCATATCCTGGGCCAGCTCGGCCAGACGCCGCTGGCAATTCTCGCGCGTCACTTGCACCACGCGGGCGAGCGTCTCGCTGTTGTTAGGATCGGTCCGCTCGTAGTGGAGGTCCCGTTGGACGTTGTTCCACCGCAGGCTTTGATCCTTCAGGGCATCGACTTCCTTCTGTAACTTCTCGATTCTAGGCTGGAGGTCCTGAATCTTCGCCTCCAGGGCGGTCTTGTCGGTCGCGGTCTTGGCGGCCTTGCGGAGCTTGGTCAGTTCGTCCTGGGCCTCATCCAGGGCCAGGCGCCTGGGGCGGAGCGCCTCGTCCGTCTCCTCGCCCATGGTTTTGGCCTCGGCGCGAAGCATGCGCATCATGTCGTCGTAGCGCTTGATCTTCCGCGTCTCTTGGCCCATGAGGTCC
>JBAQHC010000656.1:0-2080 GCA_049288095.1 Alphaproteobacteria bacterium
CAGCACGATATGGATGGTTTCTCGGGCGATATTTTCGCACGCGACAAGAACTCGGCGCAGCTCGACTTCGAAGCGCTGCTCAGCCGCATCGGACGCGCGCAAGGGCTGACATCTCGCGCTCGCGAAAGCCTCGTCAGCATCGGCCGCTTGCTTACCTTTCTCGGCCGGCCTGCGGAGGGCCTGGAGAACACACCCGGCCACACTTTCAGCACGCTTTCACGCGACGTTGTCTCGCTCAGCGATCACGCAAGCTACCTGTCGAACAACATCAACTTCCTGCTTGATGCCACGCTCGGCCTCATCAACAACGAGCAGACCAACATCATCAAGATCTTCTCGGTTGCGGCCGTGGTGTTTCTGCCGCCGACCTTGATCGCCAGCATTTACGGCATGAATTTCAAATTCATGCCCGAGCTTTCCTGGTGGGTCGGCTATCCCTTGTCGCTCGCCTTGATGATCGGTTCGGTTGTGGGCACCTATTGGTTCTTCAAGCAACGCAAGTGGCTTTGATATAGGTCATGGCGCCTGGTCGCGGCGCTGCGAAGTAATTAGGATGTATTTTGGAAGCCGGCCTTGGTCGACCGTAAGAAAATCAGAAAGGCGCGAACACAATGACAAAGGCGAACCTGACGATCAGCCCCGACAAAGTGTTCTTCATTATTGTCAAAGCGCGCGAGTTCGATGCCAAGGAAGAGCTGAGCGATCCGGATAGCGGCTCGAATCCGAGCGATGACAAAGACATCGATATTCTTGAAGAGAAGGCGGATGATCCGACTTTCGAGGAGCTTGCGAGCGCGATCAGGGCGCTCAATATCGACGAGCAGCTCGACCTGTTGGCGCTCACCTGGATCGGCCGTGGCGACTTCGATGCCGCCGATTGGAAGACCGCGCGCGCCGAGGCTGCTGGCGTCGGGCACAAGCATGTCACGCGCTATCTCGTTCACACGCCCTTGCTTTCGGATTACTTGACCGGGGCCATGGCCGATCTTGGTTACGATTTCGAGGATCTCGAGAAGAATAGGCTTTAGGCCGCGTCCCCGGAGCCGCTTGACTCGGCCGTGGTGCCTTGCGGAGACTCCGCCCCAAGGCAGAGGAAACGCCAATGACAATCGATGTTGCGGAAAATATCGCCGACCGCGCGGACTATGTTACCGCGGACATGACTTACGTTGCCGAAGGCTCGTTCATCAATCGCCGTTTTGCGGCGCCGGGCATTGAGGCGAATACGGGCAAATACGAGGTCCATAAAGTGCGCATTCGTAATGCGCGCCCGTTTCGCAATCAGCTTACGCTCGACAGCTGCGGGTTTCAGCTGATCGATCACAAGAGCAAGGTGAAGAACTTCTACGACAACGATGAAGTCGGCGCGATCTATCCGCAGGAAGTCGTCGAGGCGATCAAGACGCTGACGGGCGCGACGCGCGTTGCAACGCAAGGCTGGATGGTTCGCAATTCCGGTGATCTTGCCAAGTTCGAGAAACCGAAGGCGGGTTATGCGCATCATGGCGGCGTGCAGCCGCCCGCCGCTGAAGCCCATGTCGATTACTTTCCCGACGTCGCGGAGCGCAATGCCAAATCATTTTACGAGCGCACATTCCCGGATGGGCCCGGCTATAAGCGCTTCATCGCCGGAAGCTTTTGGCGCGCCTTCTCTGCGGCGCCGCAAGATGTGCCGCTTGCGCTCTGCGATGGAAACAGTGTGCGGGCTGATGAGGGCGTGCGCAATGTGCTGATAGTCGTCGACAAGATCCCCGACGAAGCGGGAATGTTCGCGCCCATCCCTGATGAGGACAAGAAGCCGACGGCCGCGATCTTTTGCTACAATCCCAATCATCGCTGGTGGTATTTCCCCAATATGAACCGCGATGAAGCGTTGTTCTTCAAGTTCCACGATTCGAATCGGTCGGTTGCGTGGCGTACGCCGCACACGGCGTTCCGCGATCCGAGCGCGCACACGGATCATCCGCGCGAAAGCATCGAGCTGCGGCTGATTGCGTTTTTTGAGTGAACTCATTGATCACCTCTCCCTCGATGGGAGAGGTCGGATCGCTTGGCACCTCATCCTGAGCTTGTCGAAGGA
>JBAQHC010000657.1:0-11298 GCA_049288095.1 Alphaproteobacteria bacterium
GGCCTTCAAAACCTTCTAGCCGGTAAGCTCACCTCGCTCAGCTATACCGACGCGAATGCCGACTATAATGGCGACGGCGTCATCAACAAAAATGATGCAGTTGCGCTGTGGGGCTACGCCCTCGACAGCTTCTATGGTCAGGACACTTGGTCGCCGTTCGACAACCTAACACTCATCGCCGGCGTCCGTTACGATCGCTACTCGCAGAGCGAGAAGCCGACCTTCAACAGCTTCTTCCAGCAGCGTTACGGCTACGCCAACACTAAAAACATCGACGGTTTGGACATCATCCTGCCGCGTTTCGCGTTCAACTGGAAGGCTGATCAGAACACGGAAATCAACGGCGGCGTTGGTCTGTTCTCGGGCGGGGGCCCGAACGTCTGGATTTCGAACGTGTTCAGCAATGATGGCGTTCGCACATCGAATATCTTCTGCTCGCGCAACACCAACACAAACGTTGAGCAAGTCAGCTCAAGTTGCCCCGTCAATCTTGCCCAAACGGTGCTGAACCTCGCCTATCCGTCGAACGCCGTGTTCGATGTCAACCCACAGCTGGATCAACAAATTCAAGGCGCCTTGGTGAATGGTGTCAATGGATTGGCGGCTGTCAATAACACCAACAACATCTCGCCGAGCTTCCAGGTCCCATCGCAATGGCGCTCCAACGTTGAAATCACGCACGCGTTTTATCTCTTCAACCAGCCAAATCCGTGGGTCTTCAACGCCGGTGTCCTCTACGGCAAGGTCAAGGCCGAATCGGCTTGGCGCGATTTACGTGGCGGCCTGACGCCCATCGGCACGGCACCGGACGGTCGCCCGATTTACAACGGTCCTGGCCAACGCGCCACTCTGATCAACACGACGGAGACGATACCCGCGCAATTCATTGTCGGCGGCGTTTCCACCATCCGCACGGACGCCGGCAACGATATCGAGTTGTTCTCTGCGCATTCGGGGCACACAGTTGCTTACACCGTCGGCTTGGCCAAGACGTTCGACAATGGCTTCGACTTCGATATCAGCTACACCGGCACGCAATCCACCGAGGCACAGCCGGCGTTGAGCTCGGTCGCCTTTTCCAACTGGTCGAACTGGGCAACAGCCGACTCCAACAACCCGGTTGTCGCAACGTCCAACAACGAAGTGCGCGACAGCTATAAGGCGGATGTCACCTGGCACCATGCGTTCTTCGGCGACAACGACACCGCCATCACGATGTTCGCCGAATATCGCTCGGGCTTTCCGTTCAGCCTGACCTTCCAGCCGGTGAGCTTTGCGGGCGGGGTAAACACTACCTCGACGAGCTGCGCAAACGGCATCTCTGGTACGTCAGCCTGCAATCTTGTCTACTTCGGCGATGGCGGCAGCGGCACGCGCCCGCTCTTCTATGTGCCGACCGGGCCAAACGACCCCAAGGTCGCTTACCCGGGTCCCAACGGAGCGGCGACTGCGGCTGCGCTCGATGCATTCATCAATAGCTTCCAATCACTCAGGGATTTCCGCGGCCACATCGCCTCGCGCAATGCCTTCGTCAACCCTGATGTCTTCCGCGTCGATATGCGTTTCACCCAAGAGCTGCCGGCATTCTTCCCAGGTGGCGCGAAGCTCATCGGCTATCTTGACATCAAGAATGTCTTGAACCTCGTCAATAACAGCTGGGGCCTCGTCAAGGCGGTCGACTTTCCATCAACGGCGCCGATCGTCGATGTGGCCTTGGTGAATGGCGTGTATCAATATTCGAATTTCCGTCGACCGAACTATGTGTTCAACAGCACGGGCGGCGGTGCTTCGAGCGCAAACCGCTCGCAGTGGCAGATCAAGTTCGGCGCCAAGTACAAGTTCTAGGTGTTGCGTGGCGTACGAGTTGGGGGACGGGGCCGCCGGGGGGCGGCCCCTTCTATTTGTGGTGGCTGCGCCATCCGGCTCTCTGCGTCGTGGACTGCTTAGCCAGCCTCGCCGGGGGGCTGGGACGGTCGGAGAGACTTGGCTAGCGGCCACAGCAGCGTGAGTGCGGATAGGGGTCAGGTTTGATCCGAATGACTTGCGCAAATTCATTTCATCCTCCACGAGTTGCGTTCGCTTGATTGATGCGGCAGGCGCACTCTTGGAGGCGGCGTGGCCGGAACAAGAAATTTCTCGTTCTTTCCTCTCTAGTCGAGGCCGGTCGGCGACGGGCTGATATGCCGGTTTCCACGGGCAGCAGATCCGCGCTATATCGGTCGCGCAGTCCCCGTAGCTCAGCTGGATAGAGCGGCGGTTTCCTAAACCGCAGGCCGCAGGTTCGAGACCTGCCGGGGACGCCAATGTGACAAGTGAGAGGCTCGTTGATCAAATCGATTAATGATTCGGCCGCGAACGCCGGGACTTAGAGACATTTCATGCTGTATGAGCGCGGATAGCAGTTTCCAACGGCAACCACCTCTCCAGCGCATAGATCCGATCCCTTTCGCCCCTCTCTTTTGAGGCAGGCTTGGGATAATCCATTCTTAGGATACCCTGGTAGGGTTAGCTGCCGTTGAATTGGCCAGCTCCAAGTTGAGCTGTCTTAGCCGTGATGCGGCGTCGTGAAGTCCGTCGGCATCAGCTTCACGAGCGAGATATTCGAGGGTCCATTTTAGCCAGGCGAGGGTTTCCGCCCGGCTCGTGGCCCTCAGATCGAGACCTCGCGTCATAAAATCAGCCATTACTCGTGCTCCCACCAAAGGTGGGGTGGACACTCGCAACGCCCGCGCAATCAAACTAGGTCAGAATTTTACGGACCAGACTAAAGTTCCCGAAACGGCTGAATGATGCCGAGGCGCGTTGCGACGACAACGCACGGGATTCGTCCGTGCACGTTTAACTTTCTTCCGATACGCGTGAAGTAGGTTTCAACGGTTCTCTCGGATAGCCCTAGAATCGTCGCTATGTCGCTGGCGCTCTTTCCGCGCGCGGCCCACATTAGGCACTCACGTTCGCGCGCCCCAATATTTCGAGGCGGGATACTGAGTTTTCTTGGCGTGTTAATCGCGTCATAAATTCCGTGGAACTGCCAGGCAAGCCCAACGAGCGGCATGACCGCGTTATAAACGTCACCTGCGTTCCCTGAGCTTGCGAGCGAGAGTGCAGCCGAAAAGCCTTGAGGGCCATGAAATGACATGGTGATGCCGTGACGGTGCCCGGCATCATACCCATCGCCGAATATGCGCCGTTGCATGCGAGTGAGCGACTGAATTTGACGTGCATCACGCCACAGGATGGGCCCGCTGTTGGATGCCGCGAGATTGAAAAGTACGTCGTGATCCTGATAGCGTTCTCGATTGTAATGTTCGCGCCAATCCTTCGAATAAGTAATTAGCCTCGCATTCTCATCGCGAGACTCTGCAACAGGATCCAGTTGCGTAAGAAAATTTGCGTAGGCTATGCCGTCATAGCCCCAGTTGAGCGCGGCAGTGCGAAGTTGCTTGAAGCTGTCTTGCATCGCGCCGAGGCCATCGACTTCGTTGGCGATATCGAACGAGGTCCGGCAAATGAAGTCCGGAAACTTCTTGCGCCTCGCCAATGCCGTTTCTCCCTTCTTACCGGCCAGATTATTGCCGCACAGACGAAGCTGGACAAGCAAGACCAATTTACCGCGGTTTCGCACCGGCAGCGCGGTTTCCTTGGCGTTTGATTTCGTTCTCCACCTCGACGTTGACGCGTAAGAGATCATGAATGACGGAGCGCTGGTCGACATTCAGCTCATTGATGCGTTGCAAGAACGTTCAGACTCGTCCCCATAGCCTTAGTGGATTGGGGCTTCCCGCCATCGTGTCGAGTCCTCTCTGGTGAGAGAATCCGTGGCGGCTCCCTGTATCAACCTTCTTGCGGCACTAGCGTTCTCGCGCGCCCCGGCCAAATGCTAGCTGGCTGGTTGGCCGGCATTGGTGCTTGGCAGTGGGAATGTCACCCGAATCAGGTCTGGCGTCGTCGCGGTGAGCGATGCGCCAGCGGCGCGCGCAAGCTCCAGCATATGCTCATTGTCTTTATCGACATCGCCCCAGACCTGAGTGATACCGCGCGAGGCCGCGTAGCTCAGGATCTGCTGCGCAAGCGCATAACCGATCCCACGCCGCTTCATATCGGTCCTCACCATGAGCGCAAGTTCGGCGGTGGAAAAATTAGGGTCTGAAACAATTCGCGCGATTCCGAGAATGTCATCCTTACTGCCAGGCTTTAGAGCGACAAGCGCCATCTCCCGGTCATAGTCGATCTGGGTAAGGCGCGCCGCAAGCTCGTGATTGAGAATCTTGAGAGCGCCAAGAAAGCGTAAACGGCGGTCTTCGGATGAAGAGCTGGCCACCATTTTGATGATCGCTGCTTCATCCTCAGGACGAATGGGTCTGGCAAAGAGCGGTTCGCCGTCGCGAGTTTTGATCTCACGTTCAAGATCAATGGGGTAGGGGCGAATGGCAAGCTCCGCTCTATTCACGTCGGCGCGCAAACTGATGCGGGCATCGAGCGCGCGCACGCCCTGAGAATTCGCAAGCAGCGGATTTATGTCGATCTCGACAATGTTCGGATGCGCGATCACGATGTCCGAAAGGGCGACCAGCGCATCGACAATTGCTGCCTCGTTTGCCGGTGGAATATTGCGATAACCGCGCAGGAGCTTCGATACGCGTGTGCGCGAGATCATATCTTTGGCAAGAACCGAGTTGAGCGGCGGCAGGCCCATTGCCCGGTCCGCAACGATCTCGACGGCAATTCCTCCTTGGCCGAATAACAGGACAGGGCCGAAGGTGTGATCGACAGATGCACCAAGTATAAGTTCGTGAGCGTCTCCGGTCTCGATCTGCTGCTCTACCGTGAATCCGGTTACGCGAGCGATCGGCATCTTCTGCGATATGCCAGCCAACATTGTTTGCGCCGCAACTTCGACCTCATCGGCATTTAAATTGAGGCGCACCCCACCGACATCGGACTTATGCGAGATGTCTGGCGAAAGAATTTTGAGCACAACTTTCGTGCCTATGGCCTTGGCGCACAGCGCAGCTTCCGCCGGTGTGCGCGCAATGCGACTCTCGACAACCGGTATCTTGTAGGCGGCGAACACCGTCTTTGCTTCAGGGGCCGTCAGCACGGTCCGTCCGTCAGAAAGCACGGAATCGATCACAGCCTGCGCGCGCGCCCGCGCATCGGCATTATGATTCGCCCGCGGTCTCGGCGTTTCGAGCAACAACTCTTGATTGCGTTGATAATTTGCAAGCTGCATGAAAGCACGGACGGCCTCATTCGGTGTCTCGAGCGCCGGCAGCTTGTTTGCAGAAAGGCGTTGACGCGCTCCCTCTGCGGTCGCACCGCCGACCCAGCAAGTCAAAATAGGCACATTTATAGTCTTGGCTGTTGCCAGCACGGCGTCCGCCGCCTCACCTGCATCCGCGACGCCGGTCGGGCAGTTCATGAGGAGGAGAGCATCCTGCGTGGGCTCGTCCTTAACGATGTTGATGGCGGCGTTGTATCTGTCGCCATGTGCATCGCCCAAAATGTCGATCGGATTGTGATGCGACCATGTCTTGGGAAGGACGGCGTTCAAAGCATTTGCTGCTTGTTGCGAAAGGTCGGCAAGCATGCCGCCTTCCTCTTCGAGTGCATCCACGGCGAGAACGCCAAGACCGCCGCCATTGGTGATGATCGTGAGGCGATTTCCGGCGACTTGTAGACCGGTCGCGAGCGTTTGAGCCGCGTCGAACAAATCTCTCAGCTCGCGCACGCGCAATATGCCGGCGCGGCGAAACGCGGCGTCGTAAACTGCATCCGACCCGGCCAACGCTCCAGTATGCGACATCGCTGCCTTGGCGCCGGCTTGGCTGCGCCCAGCCTTCACGACGATGACCGGCTTGGCGCGCGCCGCGATGCGCGCCGCTGACATGAATTTGCGCGATTGCGTCACCATCTCGACATAGAGAAGAATGGCGCGCGTGCCGGGGTCGAGCGCGAGATAGTCGAGCATGTCGCCGAAATCGGCATCGCTCATGTCGCCCAGCGAAACGACATGCGAAAAGCCGATGCCGCGCCGGGCCCCCCAATCGAGCATGGTTGTCGCGATCGCACCGGACTGTGTAACGAAGGCGATGTCACCTGCTTTGGGCGTCAGATGCGAAAAGCTCGCGTTGATGCCGAAGCCCGGCGACAGGAATCCCAAGCAATTCGGGCCGACAATTCGCAGGAGATACGGCCGCGCCGCTCTAACGAGCGCCTCGCGCGGTGTCGCTGAGCCGCTCTCAAACCCGGCCGTCACAACGATAGCCGCGCGGCATCCGAAGCGTCCGAGCTCGTCAATCAGGCCAGGCACTGTCTGGGGTGGTGTTGCGATGACGGCAAGATCGGGCTTTGTCGGCAGCTCGCTCACGGAGTGATAGTTGAGCGTTGAGAGGATCGCTTGCTCGTGCGGGTTGACCGTCATGATCGGGCCGTGAAAGCCCGCGCCAAGTAAATTTCGCGCGATCACCGCGCCGACGGAACCCTCTTTGTTGCTCGCGCCGATAAGCGCGATCGAAGATGGGCGGAAGAGTGCATCGAAGTTGCGTGTTGTCACGATCACTCCATCCGCTGTCCGTGCCTAATGCGCGAACAATACCGGAATTTGCGCATGGTGCATCATGTGACGTGTCGCGCCGCCAAGAATCAGCTCACGCATCCGGCTCCGGCCGAATCCACCCATGACGATGAGATCGGCCTTGCTCATCTTGGCCAATTCCAAAAGCCGGACGCCGACCTCTTTATTCGACAGCTCGGCTTCGACTGCCGATGCGTTAATTCCGTTTTGACCAAGATAGCGAAGCGCCCGATCTGCGCGTCCCACATCATGACCTTCATGTTCACAGACATGCAGGATCTCAACGGATCGAGCGGCAGCCAAGATCGGAACCGTGCGCAAGAGTGCGGTACAGGCTTCGTGCCGGCCGTCAAAGGCAACCACCACGCGATCGCCGAGCCGCTCCGCGACTTCGCCGCGCGCAACAAGAACCGGGCGTCGCAAGGTGAGCATCATGTATTCGATCTGCTCGGTGAGAGGAGTTGGCGCGACGTGGTCAGGCTCGCCGAACACTACGAGGTCCGAGAGATCGGCCGCTGCGTCGAGGGCTGCGAGCGGCGGTCCCTGGATGACCTCGAACGACACACCCGGAGCGCTCAAGCGGCTCGGCCTTTTGAACACGGTAAGCCCATTCGCTCGGGCTGCATCCTCGAGATTCAATTTCGCTTTACCCGCGAACTCATCAGCGTCTTTGAGAATCTGTTCGATGATATCGCCCGAAATCGAACTCGCGATGCTATCGCCGAACCTAGCCAGAATTTCGCCGACACTTGGCCTGATGAAAAGGGCTTCGACTTGCGCCCCTAGCCGGAGAGCCAAGGCCATGGTTGCTTGCACGGATTGGTTATCGCGGGCTGAGCCGTCCAGCACGAGACTTATACGCCGCATAAAGAATTCTCCCTCGCATCAGCCAATGCGCGCATATGAGCAGCTCTGCGATACGCGCACCTTGAGCGAGGTCAAGAGGACCATCGTCCAGCTTGATTCAGCTCAAGCAGGCGGCGCGGAGAAGTCGCCTTTCGAATCGCCTGGGCGGTGGTAAAGAAGCAATATGTGAAAGGAAAAGGAGGCACTTGGGCGCCAATAGCAGGCCTTAGCTGAAACTAGGCGCCCTGATTCTCAGACTTCTTGTTCTTCTTGAGCAGCAGCTCAACGAGCATGATGAAGAGCCCGGGGACGCTGCTCTCCATTGCTTGCAGGGCTGCATGCCGCGTGTCGCGCGCGAGTTGCAACGTACGCGCCGAGCTCGGATTTGCCGCACGTAACATAATAAGTAGCGCGATGAACACGTCAGCGCCAGCCACGGCACAGGCCGCCCACGGCTTAGGCCAATAGGAAGCGACCGCAAAGAACCCCGCCACATTGAGCATCGCGCCAGCGAAAAACAGGAAGAACAACGCAACAACGCCGAGGCCCGACCCCGTAATCACCTGCTTCAAGCGAATCTCGGCAATGATCGAATCGGCGCGCAGAAGCGCATGCAGATTGTGCATGAAGTCATCGATCATGGTGCCGCCTCCACAACTGCCCGAGCGCCAAGCCTATGCATAGCGCTACAGCTGCCGAAGCGACAGGGTGGGTGGAAAGCAGCTCTTCGGCGCGATCGCGCCACTTGCCTAGCCGGCTCTGCATTTCCTCCGGCACAGCCTGGTCCACCTCGTGTTTGAGCCAGCCGATGCCTGCCTCCACAAGGCTCGCGCGGGTCTTCTGAGGTGTGCGAAGCGATGTCCGCAAGCTCATGAGCTCGGCTTCAATGTCGCGGGGATCTTTCATGCTCGATTGCCCTGCTGAAATGCGCAATCGCAGTTTCTACCACTCAAGCGTTCTCAAGTGAAATCAAGCCGGCTGCGGTGTTCGAGATGGGGACGTGGTAATTGCTGTGGAGTTTCCGAACGCGCCCTCCAAGGGCACCGCGCATTGCAATCCACATCACCAGCTCGGCGCCTTGCGACCCCGCCAGCCTGATGAGCTCCTTGGTCGAGTAGCGGGCTAGTTGTTGCGGGTGATCGACAATCCGCTCCATGCACATGAGATCGAACTCTTTGTTGATGAAGCCGGCGCGTTCACCATCAAGTTGATGAGAGAGCCCGCCCGTGCCGATCACGACGACCTTCAAGTCCTCCGGATAGGATTCGATGGCATGGCCGAGCGAACGGCCAAGCGCAAAACACCTCGAGGGGCTCGGCATCGGCTGCTGAACGGTGTTTATGCAAACCGGAATCGTCTTTATCGACTTGGCCACATCCATGCCGAAGAGAAGCTGCATCGGGATCACGAATGCATGATCGACCTTGAGCTCTTGGCAAGTCGTAAGATCAAACTCGTCGCCAAGCAGCGAATTGATCACATGCCAGGAAAATGCCGGGTCACCCTTGAAAGGCGGCTGAGGCTCGAGTCCCCAGCCTTCGTCTTCATTCGGATACTCCGCCGCAGCGCCAACGGCGAAAGTCGGCATCTTATCGAGAAAGAAATTTAGGCCGTGGTCGTTATATATGACGACGGCGACATCGGGCGCCTGCTCGCGCAGCCACTTTTGTACGGGCGGATATCCATCGAAGAAGGGCTTCCAGTAGGGATCGTTCTGAAGTCCCTTGGAGATCGCGCTACCGATTGCCGGCACGTGCGAAGTCGCAATACCTCCAATTACTCGCGCCATTAACCGAATACCCCCACAAGCCCACCATCACTGAGAAGTGCAGCAATTGCTCAGTGTTCTGAACATTCAAGGGCGGCCCGACTTTTGATCGTGATATGCTTGCAATTGAGCAAGGCGATGGCGCCCTTTCTCTCCAACTGAGAAAGCGTGCGCGAGACCGTTTCGATGGTAAGGCCAAGATAATCCGCAATGTCGGTGCGCGACATCGGCAGCGATATGGATTCGCCATTGTCTTGTCGGCGGGACATCTGCAACAGGAAGTTCGCTACGCGCTCATACGCTGTTTGTCGCCCAAGGAGCACCAAATGAGACCGCGCGCGCTTCAGTTCTCCTGACGTCTGGGCCCACAGCTCGCGGGCCGCGGCGCAATTTTCGCCGGTGCGCTTCAATAGGGCCGACTGCCTGACCAGGGCGATCTCAGTGGAGGTTACCGCTTCGGCAGAATTGGCGTGCTCTTCACCAACCTCGACGCCGAAGATATCGCCGGGAAAATAGAAGCCGCTAATCTGGCGCCGCCCGTCGTCGAGAACGCGAAGCGTCCTGACGACCCCTGAGATGACCTTGTACGCGAAGTCAGCGGGTTCACCCTCGCCAAAAACCTCGCTGTCGCGCTCGAAGGGCATGCTAAACCCCGGAAGCTCGACGCCGGGCATAAACTCAACCAGCTTCGATGATTTGGTTGCTTTGGCGGGTGTGTAGCGGGTCTCGAGATTGAGCATGTTAACCTCCAGGTATGGGGGTATTGGTACGCCCGCCCGGGAAGCTTAAAAATTGAGATCCTTCCCCTAAGGGTTTTTACGGAGCGGGGTCCACGAGAAGCCGAATGGTCGATTCGACACAATCGTTGAGCGGGTCAGTGCCGAGCCGGCCGGGGCGGATCGATGGTCTCGGCGCGGCCGGAAGGGGCGCCTTGGCCCTCTTGGTAACGCCCATCGCGATTGCCCTCTGGTATGCGCTGAGAAGCAACTTTGAGCCGCGGTTCGTGTTTCTGTTCCTCGCCTTTGGCTCGCCTGCAAGCTTCGTGATCGGCGGGCCTCGCTGGGGCGCGACAGCCATGGCAGCTGGCCTGGTGGGCGGTCTGGCCGTTGTCGGTCGGAATGGCTTCGACATGGCCGACATACTGCTCGCGTTGGGCTATGCCGGTCTCGCCATTTTTCGCTTCGTATCCGAGGATCGCGCGGAGTCCTGGCGTCACGAGGCCGTCGCCGCGCGGCACGAGGCCGAGGCCGGCGCCGCGCACCTTCAGTCGATTCTCGAAACCGTGCCGGACGCCATGGTCGTCATTGACGAGCAAGGCATCATCCAATCCTTCAGCCAAGCCGCGGAGCGCCTGTTCGGCTGGTCTGCGCCGGAGCTGATAGGTGGCAACGTTAAGATCTTGATGCCGTCGCCGTATCGCGAGGCACATGACGATCACTTGGCCCGCTATCGCCGGACCGGGGAGCGGCGAATCATCGGCATTGGTCGTGTCGTTGTCGGCGAGCGGAAAGACGGATCAACATTTCCAATGGAACTGTCTGTCGGTGAGGTCAAATCTTCCGAAAAGCGCCTCTTTACCGGGTTCGTCCGCGACCTGACAGAGCGACAGAAGACGGAAGCGCGCCTGCAAGAGCTTCAATCAGAGCTCGTGCATATCTCCCGGCTGACCGCACTGGGCGAAATGGCTTCGACGCTGGCGCACGAACTCAATCAGCCGCTTTCAGCGATCAACAACTACTTGAAGGGCCTATTGCGGCTCAGCGAAAACAACACGCTTACGCCTGACCAGTTGAGGGATGGACTCAACAAAGCCGGCGATCAGGCTTTGCGCGCTGGGCACATCATTCGCCGGCTCCGCGACTTTGTCGCACGCGGCGAGACCGAGCGGCGCGTCGAAAGCTTGCCCAAGCTCATCGAAGAAGCGAGCGCCCTTGCCCTTGTCGGCGCACGTGATCTGAGTGTGCGCGTGAGATTCAGTCTCGATCCGATTGTTGATCAGGTTCTCGTGGATCGCGTCCAAATTCAGCAGGTCCTTCTCAATCTCATACGCAATGCAATGGATGCCATGGAGAACGTCGATCGGCGCGAGCTGATGATCTCGTCGGCG
>JBAQHC010000658.1:0-2624 GCA_049288095.1 Alphaproteobacteria bacterium
CGCCCAGCCGGCGGACAGCGCCTCCTCGCGACAGGTCAGTTGCGCAAGGAGGCTGACACGCCCTAGCGCGTCTGCTTTTGCGCGGCAGCAAGCGAATTGATTTCGGTCTGGCTCAGCGACGAGACAACCAGCTTGTTGCTTTGATCGAAGGTCAGCTGATCCGGAATGAGCGAGATCTTGCTCGCGCCGCCGACCGCATCATTGAGCGACACGTTGATGGTAGCCGGCTTGCCATCCGGCCCCATCTTCACGCCATTGATCGTGCCGATCGTCGCGCCGTCACGTGATTGCACTGTGGCGTGTTGCAAGTCCGTGAGCGGGTCAGCGAGGCTCGCAACGGGAACAGTCGGCGCCTTGATGTTCGGCGTTGCTGCCGTGGTTTGCGCGCCTGTCGAGCCGCTGATGCCGACCGCAGGGCCTTTGGCGCTGGCACCGGCGCTTGCGCCGACATCAGCAGGGTGCGTCGAACTGCTAATCGCGCCTTTCGTCGAAACGCTTGGCGCCGAAAGCGGTGGAGCGCTGACATCTGTTTGGTTCCCAATGGTTCCCGACGCGGAACCGACCGGGCCAGAGAGGCCACCATTCAATCCGCCAGCCGCACCGCCGACGCCTCCGACTGCGCCGGTCACGTCGCCGACCGCACCAGTCCCCGCCGCATCAGCCGAAAATGCCAAGCCCATAATCATGCTACCGAGGGCAACACCCGTGAGCGTCAATGTCTTGAGCTTCATTCGTGTCTCTCCTTCGTCCAACTTGCGCGCGAAATTTTCGCGGGCCTGAGGACGAAAGGAATGAACACGCGGGGAGGCAATTTAGCGGCATCAATGTGAAATCTGCGCCTTAGTTCCCGCGTCAAATCTTCTTGAACAAAGCGGCGCGCATGAGAGTTGTGAGTCGCGCAAAATCGCTGCGTTCAATCGACGAGCGAAACGGATCGAAGTCCACGCGTGCCATTCGGCGCCAATATGCAGGCAATTGCGCGCAATATAAAACTGCAGGCAGGGCCGCTCCAAATTTCAGCTTGCGCGCTTCATCAAGCTCGTCGCGCGCGCGCTCGAGAATTTCCCTAACGACAACTTGCAATCCGCCGCTCACGGTTCCCGCCAGTACCGAGGTTGGGGAAATGCCACGCGCGCCAAGTTCGCGCGCGGGCAAAAACATTTGGCCGCGTGAAGCGTGAATTCGCAGGGAACGGATGATGCCGGTAAGCGCCCAGCTCGTTCCCGCCGCGCCTGCACCAGCAAGCAGCGCTGCGCTTTGGTTCGACGCGGGCAGGAGCACCTCAGCCATGAGTCGCGCAAGATTGCCTCCGCTCGCGCGCGCATAGCTTACAAGCGCATCGAGGTCGGCCATCGCGTCATTGTGGAGATCGAAGGAGCGCGCCTCTGTAAGTTGGCGCAGGGCATCGAGCGAGAAGGGCGAGCCGCGATACGCTGCATCGAGCGCCTGCGCCACAGGGTGCGGACGCGGCGCGCGCGGGGTCTCGATGTCGTCGATAACCTCTTGCCACCAGGCCAGGCGCATTTCGCCGATAAGCGGCTCGGAGATGATTTCGCGCAGCCGCGCAACCTCGTAGTTGAAAGCGATCAGCGCAAATAGCGCCTCGCGCTTCTCGGCTGCCGCGAATAATACCGCATAGAAGCGATCCGGATCTTGCGCGCGTGCGATCGCCCCGCATGCGCTCAGACTGGCCTTCGTGGTTCGCTCCGCGTTCATCTCACTTCCTATGAAAAAGGGCGGGCACACGCGCCCGCCCACTCTCCTGAAAAAGAAGAATCTCTAGGAGATATGATAGAGATGCGAGCCCGACACCATCGAAAATAGCATCGGTATCGAGAGGATAGTGTTGACGCGAGAGGTCAGTCCCGCGATGCGGCCCGCTTTGGTCTTTGCATCGGCCGCGAGGTCCGCAAATTTGCCGCCGATGTTCAGCGCCTTTTGCTGGTTCGGCCAGATAATGAACCAGACGTTGAACCACATGATGATCGCAAGCCACATGCCGATGCCGATGGCGATATGCCCGGGGCTCTGGAAGTTCTCGGTCGCATCAAGCGAGAGCGCATCCGTGATGTAGCCGTTGAGCCACGCCAGGATCAGTCCGGTGATGAGTGTCGCCATCGCCGCCCAACGGAACCACCAAAGCGCTGCGGGTGTGATGTAGCGCCCGAGCGCAGGACGAAGCTCCTCGGGGATCTTCGGTGTCGTCGGCGTAGCCACAAAGTTGAAGTACCAAAGCAGGCCGATCCACATGACCCCGGAAATGACGTGCAGCCAGCGATCGAAGAATTGCCAGAAGGGCTTGTCGAGCGTGCCCGACCACACGCCGATGTAAAGCAGGATGAGAATGAGCGCCAGGATGAACCCGGTGATCACAGCATTGCGCAAGTTCGTTAATAGGGCCGTCATGTCGCTTCCTCCTGAGACTGCTCGGCACCAAGTCTTATTGGGAACGCAACGGTTACAGTGAAGCGCTGGTTCAAGCTTATGGGGACACGTGCACTTACAAGTGGGGCTTCTGCCCATCGTTGTTGATTCGATAACGCCCGAGTCTATTTGCGCAGCACTCGGAAAGATAGGGCTGTCGTTATTTCGTCATTGTGCAGAGCAGCGGGCGCGGGTTAACG
>JBAQHC010000659.1:0-7215 GCA_049288095.1 Alphaproteobacteria bacterium
CTTGTAAGCCTCCTGCGCCATCAGCGCAGCCTCGTGAAAGCCGGAGAGGATCAGCTTGAGCTTGCCTGGATAGGTGTTGATATCGCCAATCGCGAAAATTCCCTTCTCCGAGGTCTCAAACTTTTCCGTGTCGACGGGGATCAGGTTCTCGGTGAAGTTGAGACCGAACTCAGCGATCGGGCCGAGCTTCATGGTCAGGCCATAGAAGGCCAAGAGGCGCTCGCACGGAACTTCGTAATCGCCAGTCGCTTTGCTGCCGACCGTCACCGATTTAAGCTCGCCATTCGAGCCCTTGAGCGATTTGATGTCGGCGATGTGCAGCTGCATCTGATCCTTGGCGACGAGATCGCGCATCTTGGCGACGCTCGCGGGCGCGCCGCGGAACTCGTCGCGCCGGTGAATGAGGTTGAGCTTCTTGGCAATCGGCTGAAGGTTGAGCGTCCAGTCGAGCGCGCTGTCGCCGCCGCCGGCAATCAAGACGTTCTTGTCGCGAAACTGGTCCATCTTCCGCACGGAATAGAAGACCGAGGTGCCTTCATAATCCTCGATGCCGGCGATCTTGGGCTTGCGCGGAACGAAGCTGCCGCCGCCCGCCGCGATGACGAGCACGGACGCCGTGATCTCGGTACCCATATCGGTAGTGATGCGAAAGCGCCCATCGGCCAGGCGATCGAGCTTCTCCGCCATTTGGCTGAAGTGAAAGGTCGGGCCGAACGGCTCGATCTGCTTCATGAGCGCATCGGTCAATTCCTGGCCGGTGCACACCGGAACGGCCGGAATGTCGTAGATCGGCTTCTCCGGATAGAGCTCAGCGCACTGCCCGCCCGGGCGGTCCAGGATGTCGATGAGGTGCGCCTTGAGATCCAAGAGACCGAGCTCGAACACTGCAAACAAGCCGGCGGGGCCCGCGCCAACGATCAAGACATCCGTCTCGTGCCGGCTGACGACTTCGGTCATTCCACTCACCTCATTCACAGGGCGCCACCGCCCATTTGGTCCGCTTTCTAAAAACTTCAAGCCTGAATGTAAATTGTCTTATATCACAATTTAATCGTGTTAAATTTGAGGCCGCGCGGCAAGGGCCTTGTTCTTACCCCGCCGTTTCTTGGCCGGCGACGTGATATTTCAGCCCACTCGGCGAACGATAACAGAGCCACGGGCCCTGCCGTAGCGCAGTCTATTCTAAACATAAAAGATCATCTAAATCAGATGAATAATAGAGACTCTTAAGGCTCAATCAGAGCTCTGGCTGGTGCTGAGCAGTGTCTTTACCTGCTCTGCGGTCGCGACAAATACGGACGCGAGCTGGTCGATCAAAGTGGCCTGGTCGGCGCCTGATGCGCCTGCCCGCTTCTCCGCCTCGCGAGCAAGGCTGGCAAGCCCGCTGGCACCCACTCCACTTGCGCAGCCCTTGAGCGAGTGCGCCGCTTCATGCCACGCGCGCTGGTCGCCTCGCGCCGCTTTCAAGCGGCCCAGCAAGAGCTCGGCCTGCGTGAGGAAGAGCCTTAGCACCTGGTCGCGGACTGCTTTGTCGCCGCCAGTGTAGATGTCGAGGAACGAGGCATCGAATGCGGCGTTGGCATCGGCCTTCCCAGCACTCTTCATTTGGATCCTCGATCGCGCCTTGCCAAAGGCAAAGACTACGCATTGAAGCCATGCCAATGCGTTAAAGCGAAATGCTCATCCACGCCGCGAGATTGTCCACATCATGGCTGGAAGCTTTGCTTGACGCCTTGTTTGATCGTGGTTCACGGTGCCCAAAACAGCGGGTGATGGGGAGTGCAAGTGGCCTTTCAGCAAAGGCCTGCACTTGTCTGGTGTTTGAGCATCTTTGCTCGTCACGGGAAGCGAGGCAGCTGTGAGTGAGATCTACGAGCGGCGCGACGACCCAAAAGCGACCGCTAAGGAAAAAGACAAAGTCACCCCTCTGCGCCAGGAATTGCCGCCGATCCTTCCCGAGGAACGGCCGGCCAAGAAGCCATTGCGCATTTCGTGGCTCAGCTTCTTCGGGGTTTTCGGTTCGGTGCTTTGGTTCTCGTGCTTCGGCGCATTCTTGCTGGGCCGGATGGGCGGCATCGAGAGCATCCTGGATGCGTCGCCCGAGCGCTTTTTCACGCTGCTGGTCGTGCTCTTTCTGCCGCCGCCGATTATCGCCCTCGTCGTTTTGATGGCACGCCACTCCTACCGCATGCATCAGCGCGCGGGCGAACTCGCGGAGCTTGCCGAAAAGCTGATGCGCCCCGAGATGACCGCGGCGGGCAATGTCACTTCGATCGGCGTTGCGGTGCGCCGCGAGGTCGAGACGCTCAATTTGCGCATCGAAGACACTGCCAAGCGCCTGCGCAGCATGGAAGAGGGCCTCACACGTAATCTTGCGGCCATCGATGCGGCGACCCGCGCCACCGAAGAACGCACCGTCGCCGTTCAGGGCATGATGAGGACACAGCGCGCCTCGATCGACGAGGCGATGGCCGCCCTTATCGCAAAGACTGAAGAAGGTTCTCAGATCGTCGACCAGCGCTCCACCGCCCTGGCGGAACGCGCCTCGCTGCTCGTCGATGAGATCAACAAGGCCGACACCAAGCTCGGCGCGCGCGAGCAATCGCTGCAGGCTCTAACCGTGAGCATGGCCTCCTCAACCGAGCGCATCACCACCCTGCTCTCCAACGAGTCCGCAACGCTCGATGTCACCAGCCAAGCCGCGCTATCGCTCGCCGAGCAGCTGAGCGAGCGTTACGGACATTTGCAGAAGGCGGTTGAAAACACGGTTGCGCAGCTGCGTGATGAGCATGAGCGCCTCGAAGAAGCGCTCGCCGTCAACCGCGACACGATGCTCAAGATCGGCGATACGGCGAGCCAGGAGCTCCGTGTGCTCGATTCGCATTTGCGCCGTGCGACCGAACGGCTCGGCACGACATTGGAAGAGCTTGAGGACCGCACGCGCGTTGCCGCTTCCGTCTTCAATGAAGAGCTCAACACGGCGCGCGAAGCCGCCGAAGAAGCCTCCAAAGGCTGGATAAGGGCAGCCGAAACGGCGCAAGCTTTCGCCGAAGATACCGCCAAGGCAATCACCGAGCGGGCAAGCGAGGCGGAAGCAACTCTCAACGCGCAGCGCACTGGCATCGAAGAGATGATGATCGCGCAGTCCGCGGCGAACGCGGCCTTCTTGGAGACGGAGTCAGCGCGGCTCTCGGAGACGATCACGACGCTTTCCAACAATATCGGGGAGGCATTGGGCCTCCAGCTCGATCAAGCGCGCGTAAGACTGCAATCCGAAAGCCATGCGTGGGCGAATCAGCAGGATCAGCTTCAGCGCCGGCTCGACGCTTACATCAGCGAATCGCGCGAGGCCGCCGGCAATTATGCCACCGAAGCGACAACTGCGATTCAGCAGCAGGTCGAGCAGTGGTCATCGCAACAGGCGGCCTTCCAGCGCGACGTCAGCGAGCTTGCGGGGCGCACAAATTCGGTTCTCACCGGTGAGCTTGAAACGGTGCGCGTGAGGCTCGCCGAACAAATGCAGAGCTGGGAATCCCGGCACGAAGACATCAAGCGTGGTCTTCAGGCCTTCATCGCCGATGCGCGCGAGGCCGCAAGCCGCTATGCCAACGAGGCGACCGACCAATTGCGCCGCGAAGCCGAGGCCTGGAGCGCGGAGCATCAGGCCTTTAAGAGCGGCCTCGAAGACGTGTCTGCCGCCGCACGCAGCCGATTTGCGGGCGAGATGGCCACGGCGCGCGATGGCCTCATGTCGCAAATTCAGGCGTGGGCCGATCAGCAAGCCGCGCTCCGCCGCGGCATCGAAGACTTGGCGACCAAGACTCGCGAAAGCGTTGTCGGCGAGATGACTGCCGCGCGCCGTGCGCTCGATCAGCAATCCGCCGATTGGGCGGAAGCGCAACGCGCGCGCAATGAAGATCTTAAGCAGATCGCGGAGAACATGCGCAAAGGCATGCAAGCCGAGATGGCAGCAACCCGCGAAGGGCTTTTGAAAGAAAGCTCCGTCTGGCAGCAGATGCACACTGAGTACCGTGAGGATCTCGAGCAGCTCGCCGCCGACACGCGCAAGACGGTGCTCGACGAAGTCGCCGCGGCCTATGACGGCGTCCGCAAGGAAGCCGAGACCTGGAAGAACGCCCACGCCGACTATCGCAAGGATGTCGAAAAGCTTGCCGCGGAAGCGCGCAAGACTGCGATGGATGAAATGAACGCCGCGCGGGAAGGCATGCTGGGCCAGGCCGATGCTTGGAAGCAGGAGCATGTGCAACATCGTGCCGATGTCGAGAAGCTCGCGGCGGAAGCACGCAAGGCCGTGACGAGTGAGATGACTGCCGCGCAGGAAGGCGTGCGTGACGCGACCGAAGCCTGGAAGCGAGAGCATGCTGCGCATCGCGCCGACGTCGAAAAGATCGCCGGCGAAACGCGCAAGATCGTGATGAGCGAGATGAACGCCGCGCAGGAAGGCGTGGTGAGCGGCGCCGAAGCTTGGAAGCGCGAACATTCCGAGCACCGGGCCGACGTCGAACAGCTCGCCGCCGAGACGCGCCAGGTCGTCGTCGATGAGATGAAGGCCGCGCGCGAAGCCCTCGCCGAGCAGGCACGGGCCTGGGAGGAACAGCAGACGCAATTGCGCGCCGGCGTCTCCGATCTCGGCGCGGCAGCACGCGACGCCGTGGTGCGCCAGTTCAGCTCGATCCGCGACGAGATCCGCAAGGATGCCGACCAATGGGCGGGCGAGCAGAACAAGATGCGCGAAGCGCTCGAGTCCTTCGCCTCTCAGGCACGCGCGGCCATCGTTGCTCAGGTCGAGCGCGCGCGCGCCGGCCTCGCCGCAGAAGCGGAAGCCTGGACGCGTCAGCAAACCAATTTGCACGAGGCGATCGACGGATTCGGCGAGCGCACGCAGGAGGCCATGGATCGCCAGCTCGAAGAGGCGCGCGCACGTCTTCGCGAAGAGGCTGCGATGTGGGCCGCGCAACAAGCCGAGCTCCAGCGCGGCATCGAGGAGTTCGCAACCGAAGCGCGCGCGGCTGTCATCGCGCAGTTCGACCAGACTGGCGCGCGGCTGCGCGCGGAGGCTCAGGCGCTGCGCGAAGCACAAGGCGAAACGCTGGTCGCCGTCGAGCGCGCGGCCAAGGCCGTGCATGAGCGCATGATGGCCGAGACCGGAGCGCTCAAGCTCGAGCAAGGCGAGATCATCAAAGCGCTCGAAGTGGCCTTTGCCGAAGTGCGCGCAAAGCTCCAAAGCGGCATTGAAGAGCTCAAGCTCGATGAGCGCGAGCTGGCCTCGATCGTCGAACAAGCTTCGCTGCGTGCGACCGGCAGCATGAGCGAGCAAACCCAAACCATGCAGCGCCACGAAAGCGCGCTTTCCACTGCCCTCACCGCCTTCTCCGAGCGGCTTGACCGCATGGTCGGCGAGCGGAACGCCGCGATCAGTTCTGGCCTTGCAAGACAAGCAGGCGAGCTGCAGAGCCATCAAGGCGAGCTGCTCGGCTCGATCGAGCGCTCGACAGCCGAGATCAGCGATGCACTGCGTCAGCGCGAGAATGCGCTTCTCGCACGCGATCGCGACATTGTCGGCCGCGTCGGCGTTGCGACCAAAGCGCTCGAGACCGAGCTCGAGCGGCAGTCTGGTGTGCTCAGCGATTACTTCGACCGAATCCTCTCTTCGCTCGATGCCGCCCGCGAGCATGTCGAGCAGCGGCTCGAAAGCGATACGGCATCGATCGGCGATCAACGCGTCGAGATTCTCGCGGCGCTCAAGAGCGCAGCCGAAACGTTGCGCGGCCAGATGGCGACGGAGGCGGCTGCTCTACGCCACATGCAGGAGGAAGCGAGCCGCTCGCTACAGGAAAGCGCGGGCGCAATCCGCGCCGAGGTCTCGGCCGAGAGCAAACGTGCGACGGAGTCGCTCGCGCTTGTGAAGCGCGAGCTCGACACGCTGGTGAGAGCCGCCGAGACCACAATCGAGAAGCAGATGACGGCGCTCCAGGAGCGGCTCAAAGTTTCGAGCGGCAGCTTCGATGCGCGCCGCAACGAGGCCGAAACGATCATTACCGAGACGGCCGAGCGGTTCTCCAACGCTATCGAAACGCGCATCGGAACTGCGACAGAGAGGCTCAAATCCGAGACCGCCGCTTACGAAACGCGTCAGGCGGAGGCGCAAAAGCTCGTGACCGATCTGGCCGGCTCGCTGCGGAGCGCATTCAGCCATCAGCTTGATGAGGCACGTGCGCGCCTCACTTATGAGGTCACCGCGATCACCGATGCCGAGGAGCGCGCATCCTCTGCGGTCGATCAGCTCACGGAGCATTTGAAGGCCGAGGTATCGCGCCAAATCAACGAGGCGCGCGAATTGATGGAAACGCAATCGGCGGCGCTCGCGACGGGCCTGACGAGCGGCACCGACGAAGCACGCCGCTTGGTGCGCGCGCTCGAAAGTGCGGTCGTTCAGCTGCAAAGCGCGGCAGAGCGCACGCGCGAAGTCGTCGACGACACGGTCATCAAGCTCGAAGAACGGCTCAAAGGCCTTCCCGAGCGCGCCAATCAAACCGCGAGCCAGGTACGCGCGCTGGTGCACAATCAGCTTTCCGCAATGTCGACGCTTGCGAGCGAGGCTGCGACGCGCACCCGCGCGATGAACGAGGCGCTCGAAGCTTCGATGAAAGCCGCGATGGGGCTTAATCTTGCGGCATTGGCGCCGCAAGCGTTCAACCTCGCGCCCGAAGTGGCGCCTGTGGCAGCGCCCGAGCCGCAGCCCGTTGTCACGCCGGCACCTGCCCCAACGCCTGCGCCATCTGCCGCGCCTGCCCCAAGTGCCGCGCCGCCGGCTCAATCTCGCACGCCCGCAACACCATCACGGCCCGAGCCGCCACCACAACAACCGCCGATAACAGCAACAGCGCCGACGGGCGATCGGCCGCGCGTGCGCGCAATCGAGATCACGCAGCCATCGGTCAGCGCCGAGCCGCTCATCCCTGTGAAGCAGGAGCCTTCGACAGCCGAGACGCTCGGCGTTCCCAAACCCGGACCACTCAATCTCACGGTCGATCCCTTAAGCGATGCCGAGACCAATCTCAATTTGAGCCTCTCGGCCGATCCCCTGCGCCGCACCGAGAAGCCGTTGCTCGAAGGTCTTGCCCGGCGCTTGACCGGTAATCGCAACGCGCCCCCGGCGCGCAACGATGTCGGCAAGGACGTCAAAGGCATGAG
>JBAQHC010000660.1:0-2792 GCA_049288095.1 Alphaproteobacteria bacterium
ATCCCTGAGCGAACAGCTCATCGGGAATGTCGAACTCCATCTCCTCGCGAGCAGCATCGCCCGCCAATTCTCGCGCTAACTCTGCCATCCCTGACCGACTTTGTACCTGCGTAAACAGTTACGACTCTCGCCGATAGGTGAACCAATTCATCCAAGATTGAGATAAGTGCTGCGCTCAACGCAGGCTGCAAAGCTCTCGCGCTTTGCCGCCCCGGCAAATTCCGATGCGATGCTTGGGCCTTGATACTGAACCAGACATCTCCTCACCTTAGCACGCTAGCAATCAAGCCTACGCCGCGCGCGATCTGGCTTCAACTCAGGTTCTATACTTATTAGCTCGATCTTGTTTCGAAATAATTTTGAGCGCCATTTCGTCACGATCATGGAAATGCGCCGATAACAAAGTTGATGTTCGATTAGGCTTAAGCGCGCGTAATTGGCTGCGCGCTCGAGTCGCACTCATCCGCGCAGTAAAAATACGTAGGCGAGAAGCGCAATGCCGCTCGCAACGCGATACCAGCCGAACGGCTTTAAACCATATTTGCCGACGAAACCGATGAAGGTTTTGACGACAATGAAAGCGACAATGAAAGAGACGACAAAACCAACACCGATATCGATGAAACCGTGCTCGGTCATTCCGTTCCAGTTCTTGTAGAGATCATAGACCGATGCGCCAAGCATGGTCGGCACAGCGAGATAAAAGGTGAAGGCCGCCGCTGCTTTGCGTTCAACACCCAAGAGTTCGCCGCCGAGAATTGTCGCTCCAGAACGCGAGACGCCCGGCAGCATCGCAAGGCATTGGCACAAACCAATCTGAAAACATTTCGAGAGCGGAAGATTGTCACCGTCGGTGAACCGCGCCTTGGGTACGATACGCTCGAAGAACAAAATTATGATGCCGCCGATGAGCCAGGATATCCCGATCACAGGCAAGGCACGCGTCGGCTCGAGCAGGAAGCCGCTGATCCTCTTGATCAGCAAAACGCCGAACACGGCGGAGGGCAGAAACGCGATGATGACGCCGAGCGCAAACTTGCGCGCTTCCGGTTTTGTCGGAAGACCGATGAGCACATTCCAAAACTTGCCCCAGTACACGGCGACGACCGAGAGGATTGCGCCGAATTGGATGACGATGGTGAAGACTTCCCAGTCCGCGCTGGAGAGCTTCATGAAATGCTCGGTCACCAAGAGATGCGCGGTCGAGGAGACGGGCAGGAATTCGGTGAGGCCTTCGACGAATCCTAAGAGAACGGCTTGAAGCAACTCATTCAGGCCGGGCATCGGCAACCTACAGCGGCTGGAGTGGTTTTAGACGAATCAGAGCGCCCCTCGCGCAGCGCGCGTTATAGCATGCGGGCGCCTCTCCTGAATGTGGCCTATAAGGGCCGGATCGGACCCAATATGGAAGGGTCACGCGGACCCAATAATGATTTCTTAACCAGGTCGCGAAATTTGGGTCAGGTGGGTTGACCTATTAACGGAAAAGCACTACGTATCACGAAGAATGTCGGGGACGCGTTTCCGGCAGCAGTCGTTTGCGCCCTATGACCTGTACAGAGACAGAAGAGCCGAGCCGCTCCGTAGGCGAGCCGGTCATGATTGAGGAGAGGCTAGACGGCGATGGCCGAGCGCATGCTGCGTTTTGTGAAGGTGGGCCGTGAGCCCCCGCAGGAGCGGGGCGCCGGTGAGCGGATCAACGACTTTCACGAGATTTATCAAGAATATGCCGCGGCCAAGGCCGCCGAGCAGGCTTCGCGCTGCTCGCAATGCGGTGTGCCCTTCTGCCAGGTTCATTGCCCGCTTCAGAACAACATCCCGGATTGGTTGAAGGCGACGGCGGAGGGCCGGCTGGAAGAGGCTTATGAGCTCTCGGCAGCGACCAACAACATGCCAGAGGTCTGCGGGCGTATTTGTCCGCAGGACCGTCTGTGCGAGGGCAATTGCGTCATCGAGCAATCGGGCCACGGCACCGTCACGATCGGCGCGATCGAGAAATATCTGACCGACGCCGCGTGGGCGAATGGCTGGGTGAGGCCGCTCAAGCCACGCCATGAGCGCGAGCAGTCGGTCGGCATTATCGGCGCCGGGCCAGCGGGCCTTGGCGCAGCCGAGGAGCTTCGCAAGCTCGGCTATCAAATTCACATTTATGACCGCTATGACCGCGCGGGCGGCTTGCTGATCTACGGCATCCCGAGCTTCAAGCTTGAAAAGGAAGTCGTCGAGCGTCGCACCAAGCGGCTTGCCGAAGGCGGTGTCAAATTTCATCTGAATTTTGAAGTCGGACCTGAGGCGAGCCTTGGCACGCTGCGTTCTCGTCATGATGCGCTGCTGATCGCCACCGGCGTTTATAAGGGGCGTGAGCTTGAGGTGCCGGGCGCCGGGGCGTCGCGCGTCTATGCGGCGATGACATTCTTGACCGCTTCCAACCGCAAAGGCCTTGGCGATGCGGTGCCGGAATTCGAATCCGGCGAGCTCGACGCCAAGCGCAAGAATGTGATCGTCATTGGTGGCGGCGACACGGCGATGGATTGTGTGCGCACGGCCGTGCGCCAAGGCGCGAAATCGGTGAAGTGCCTTTACCGCCGCGACCGCGAAAACATGCCGGGCTCGATGCGCGAAGTGAAAAATGCAATCGAAGAGGGCGTCGAGTTCATTTGGCTGTCTTCGCCGAAAGCGATTTTGACGACGGGTCCCGTGCCGGGGCGCGTCAAGCAAGTGCGCGCGATCAAGATGCGGCTTGGCCTTCCCGATTCATCGGGCCGTCAAACGCCGGAAGAGGTTCCGAACAG
>JBAQHC010000661.1:0-7073 GCA_049288095.1 Alphaproteobacteria bacterium
GACCTTGCCTTCAAGGCCCTTCTTGTCGATGAAGAACACCGTGTATTCGGCATCGAGCAGTTGCCGGTTGCGCACGACATAGACTTCCGTGCCGTAGTCGCCCTCGGGAACTGTGGAAGGGATTGAGATCTCGGCGCGGAAAAGATGCGGGCGCACGAATGTGACCGTGCCTTGATCCGAGAAAGTGTTGCGCGATTTGAGCAAACGCACCAGCGCATCTTGAAATGCGCGACGTTGATCAATGCCTGGCAAGGCCGGTGTGCTGATCGGCGTGAGTGTTGGCTGCGACCCGCTCACCGGCAGGCCCGACGGCAAGAGATCATCGTTCGAAGCCTGTGCCGGCCGCGCCGGCGGGATTGCTCTAGCGGGGCCCGCGGTGAAATCCACACCCAGATGATCGAGTCCAATGTGATAGCGATCGAGCAAGTTTGGATCGACGATTTCATCGACCGGCCGCGTGCTGGCGACGAAATAAAAACTGGGCACATTGTTCGCCGTGAAGCTCAAGCCATTGGCCCAGATCGGCCCCATCTGCTCCTTGCGGCGCACGGCCAAGGTTTCCGCCGGCCCTTTGACCACGACGATCACATCGATCTTGGGCGCATCCGGCCGCTCCTCGTCTTCGCTTTGGCCCGAAAGCGACCCGAATACGGTGAGCGCAGCGCCCCTGAATGTCGTGCGTATCTCGATGTAATGCGTTGAAAGATCGGTCTCGAGATCAAGCGCCTGCGCTTGGGGAGCCGCGAGCGACACAAGCAAAGCAGCAAACCGCGCAATCCCTCTCGTCCTCGCGCGCCGCTTGAACCTCATCTGATTGGCCGCTTGAGGAGGTCGAGCGAGAACAGCTCATGCGGCCTGAGCGACAGGTCAAAGGCCAAACGAATGCCGACTGCGAGCACGATCACCGCAAGGAGCGCGCGCAAATAGTCGCCTCGCAGCTTCTGGCCCACAGCGGCACCGGCTTGCGCCCCAATGACTCCGCCGACGATCAGGAACAACGCAAGCACGATGTCGACCGTCTTATTGGCGGTCGATTGCAGGATGGTCGTGAACGCCATCACGAAAATGCCTTGGAAGAGCGACGTGCCGACCACGACATTGGTCGGCATGCGCAAAACGTAGATCATCACCGGCACGAGAAAGAAGTTGCCACCTACGCCCATGATGGAAGCGAGGATGCCTGTTACGGCCCCGAGGCAAAATGGCGGGATCGCGCTGATGTAGAGCCGCGATTGCGGAAAGCGCATCTTGAACGGCAGGCCGTGTATCCAGCTGTGATGGCTCGCACGCGCCGACGCAGCGCCGTCACCACGCGAGCGTACAATGGCGCGCACGCTCTCATAGAGCATGAGCGAGCCGATTGCCCCGAGGAACACCACGTAAGCCAGGGAGATGACGACATCGATCAGGCCGAGCTTGCGCAGATATTGAAAGATGAAGACGCCGATGAGCGACCCCAAGAGGCCGCCGGACAAAAGGATCAAGCCCATCTTGATGTCGACGGCCTTGCGGCGCCAGTGCGCGAGCGTTCCTGAAACCGATGAGGCAACGATTTGGTTCGCGCCGGTCGAGACGGCAACGGCCGCCGGGATGCCGTTGAAGATCAAGAGCGGCGTCATCAGAAAGCCGCCGCCGACACCGAACATGCCGGAGAGAAAGCCCACCGCTGCACCAATGCCGAGCAAGAGAAATATGTTGAAGGAGATTTCCGCGATCGGCAGATAAACGAGCATGTGCCTTCATTCCGTGAGACGGCGCGGAAAGCAAGCCGAGCCGCGACGGAAGGCGGCGGGGCCTTTATGGCCTCGTATTGCCCCCCGAAAGATTGCCTTGCTTACCGTTGCTCAAGCACCGCCCGCGCATAAAGCGCCGGGCCTGCTTCAGCGCGGGACCGACTCAAGCGCGGCCAGGAGATCTTTATTGGCAATACCGGTTTGCGGAAGACCGTATTTCGCCTGAAAGGCCTTGATCGCGGTTTCGGTCTGCCCGCCCGGATGCCCATCGGCCGTGCCGGCCTTGAAGCCTTGATCGTTGAGCAGCTCCTGAACGCTCTTGAGCTCATCCTTGGAGAGCTGAGCCGGCGGCGCGTTGGTTTGGAACGCCTCCGGGCTGGTGTCGAACCCGCCATTGGCGACAACATCGATCGGTGTCGGCTTCCACTTCTTGGCGGCGTCGTCCATCTTCGCTTTGACATCGGGCGGCAACATCGGGCCGAACGTATCGCGCATGCGCGGTGCATCCTTGTCGGATGGATCGCGATCGGCGGCGACCTTGCTGTAGAGATAGGCTTGGTCGTTTTGGCCCATCTGGCTGTAAACGATCGCGAGATTGACTTGCGACGCAACAAGGCCGCGGTCCGCGGCCGACTTGAACCATTTCACTGCGAGCGTCTTGTCGGCTGTTAAGCCGCCGAGCCCCTGCGCGGCAAAATAGCCAAGATTGTGCATCGCTTGATAGTCGCCGTTATTCGCGGCTTTTTCATACCACTCGCGCGCTTTGGCGATGTCCTTGTCGACGCCGTCGCCTTGCTCATACCAAACGCCGAGCGTGTGC
This sequence comes from Alphaproteobacteria bacterium, assembly GCA_049288095.1. GTDB lineage: Bacteria > Pseudomonadota > Alphaproteobacteria > CAWBKL01 > CAWBKL01 > CAWBKL01. Next base: position 2,554 of record JBAQHC010000661.1, read on the forward strand.
TGCGCCACTGCGAGATTCTTATCCGCAGCCTGCCGCATCGAATTGAGCGCCTGCACGGAATTGGCTTCAACACCATCGCGGCCGCTCTTGTAATCAAGAGCGAGCGCAAAGAGCGCGCGCGCGTTGCCCGCTTGAGCTGCCGCTTTCAACGCATCAAGAGGCGTGGCTGGCGGCGGCGTGGGCGCCGTCTGCGCGCTGGAGCTGGGCGCCGCGCTGCTCGTGTTCGCCGGCGTCTTCTCCTCGGGAAGCTGCGGGCCGATTGCATTCTCGGATGGTGCACCGGGCTCGGCTGGAGGCTGAGCGGTCGCGGTTGACGCTGGCGGCTCACTCGAAGCACTCGATTGCGCCGCGCCCGGTTTGGCCGTGCCTGCTGTTGCCGGGCTCTCGGTTGCGGTCGCAGTCGGCGTGCTGTGTTTCAACAGCAAAGGCCGCAGCAGGAAGCCGACGACAATGACAATTATGAATACGACGACAACGCCGCCGATGATCATGTACATCCGCTTGCGGTTCGGCTCGTCGTCCTCGATGCCGAAGTCGCTGATGCGTTCACCGGGACCAGCGGCTTGGGCGGCTCTGCGCGCTTGCTCAAGATAAGTTCCGGTGACCGGCAGCCCCGGGGTGGACTCGACCTCGGTATCGATCTTCGGCTCTGAGCGAACCGGCAGGTTTTGCCAGCGCTCGCCCGACCAGCCGCTCTCGCCCTCGGATTCTTCCCGTGAACCATCCAAATTGAATTGCAGGTTCGAGAGATCGATTTCCGCTTCGCCTTCGGGGGCGGCGTGCTGTTGCTCGGTATATTCCGCTATCGTCTCTTCCTCGGCCGCGTAAGTCTCGGTGTCCGCCTGCTCGGCGACCTGCTCCTCAATATCCTCGTCTTCGCTTTCCTCGTTGATCACCTCGACGATGTCGCGTTTGCCAAGGCGGAAGCGCGAGCGAAGATCCTCTTCAGCCGCGCTGCGTTGCGGACGTTGCGGCTCGGGCTGCGCTTGTTCGGCCTCGGGCTCCTCGGCAGAAGAACCCGGCTCTTGCTGGACCTGGCGCCCGACGCCCCAGCTCCATGTCGGGCGCTTAGGCAGATCGCTTGTCGATGGCGCTGCTGCCGCAGGCGCCGGCGGTTGAGCAGCCGGCGTTGGCGGCGGCACTTCGCTTGCGCGCGGCGGGCGGCCCTCAAGCGTATCGAGGCGGCGCGTCAGCGAGCGCAGCACGCCTTCAAGCGCCGACATCGTCTCTGTCGCCGTGTGGTTGGTGCGATCGAACTTGTCGCCGAACGCGGCGAGGCTTTGTTGAATCTCGTCGATCGCCGTTGTCGTTTGCGCATCGGCTTCCGGCTTCGCTTGCGCTTGCTTCAGCGCTTCGTCGCTCTTGCGGTCGATCTCGCGTAGCTGATTGTCGGTGTCGATGCGCAAGCGGTCGATGCGATCGAGCAATGTCGAAAGCCGCGACTCGATGGCGGTAACCGTGCGCTTGATCGTCGCCGATTCCGCGTTGAGATCTGACGCTTGGCGGCGCGATGCCTCTTCAAGCTCAACACGCGTGACGGCATCGGGCGGAACATTGGAACGCGCGGCTTGTGCTGCGGCGGTCTCGAGGCGGGCCTGGACGGTTTGGAGCTTGGCGTCAAAACCCGCGAGCCGGCGTTCGACCGTCGAGAGCGTTGCTTCGCGCTCGATCGCGGCGTGCGATAAGCGCTCGTCGATCTGACCGAGCCGTTCGCTTAAACGCGCCGAGCTGCGCCGGGCTTCGGACTCGGCGTTGTCGATGCGGCTTGCAAGCCTGTCGAGCGAGACATCGATCCGGCCAACCGAGCTGATTGCCACAGACTCTGCGCCGTCGACACGCGTGCCCAATTGGCTGAGTGCATCTTCGACGCTTTGCACGAGCTCGGTGTTGCGCCGGTCGGACTTTTCGATATGGCTCGCAACGCCCGCAATCGCGCGCTCGAGCGCAACCAGCGTCTTGGGATCGATGCCGGAACGATGGCCGGCAACCTCTTCAACGCGGGCGCTGATGCGCTCCAGGCGCTGCGTCAGGTCGTTAATGATCTTCTGTGCGTTATCACCCGAGGGAAGCATGCGGCGAGAGCCTTCGATGGTGTTTGCGAGACGCTCGATCGATTCATCGATGCCGCTCACGGCAGCTTGACGATCAGCTTGATCAAGCTTGCGAGTCAAATTTTCGATCCGAGCCTGCAGCTCGTCATTGGGGTCCTCATCTTCGGTGAGCGATTCATCGTCCTCCTCACCTGCCTCTTCCTCCTCAAGGAGACTTCCGATTTGCTGGGCAAGACCCTCCGGAAGTTCGCCACTCTGAAGGATTAGACTGTTGAGCCATTCGCCCAGGGTCATCCCTGCTTTACGCGCCGCTATTTTCGCGGCTTCACGCGCCTCAGGGTCGATGCCTTTTACGCTCCAAGGTATGTTCGACTTCATCGGCCGTTCCTCGGACTACTACGACCGGACATTAACCACTCACGGACATTCCTGTAAAGAAACTAACACCCTGATATGACTAAGTTTTCATTCAGAAGCCCGCAGCCTGCTTATAGCTCTACCATCATTACTAGAGTGTTAACCTTTGATGACCGCGTTTAGTCTTGTGCCGTGATAGAACGCGTGCGGCCATACTCGCAAATTCCGTGCCCGGACAATGTGATGCTCCGGAGAAAACCGGGCCCGACTGCCCCTTGCGGGCGGATTACCTCTAAGGGAGTGAGACTTGTCCTACCGCGCGCCACTTGGCGAAATTGCCTTTGTCCTCAATGACTATCTTGGCATCGCCGGCCTTGGAAATTTGCCGGGCTTCAGCGAGACAACGCCCGATCTCCTCGCGGCCATACTTGGCGAGATCAGCAAGTTCGCCGAAGAAAAGCTCTATCCGCTCAACGCCTCCGCCGATCGCGAAGGCTGCACCTATGATCCCGCGACCAAGACCGTAAAGACTCCGGCCGGATTCAAGGCGGCGCATCGGGCATTCGTGGAGGCCGGGTGGCCACGGCTGTCCGCTGATCCGGAGTATGACGGCCAGGCCTTGCCGGTCGTCATTGCAACGGCGGCAGGCGAGACTTTGACCTCAGCCAATTGGGCCTTCTCCATGTATGCCGGCGTTGGCAATGGCGCTTACAGCGCGATCAAGGCGCATGGCTCGGACGAGCAGAAGAAGCTCTATTTGCCGAAGCTGGCCTCGGGCGAATGGTCGGGCACCATGCATTTGACCGAGCCGCAGGCCGGCACGGATCTCGGCCTCATGCGCACCACGGCTGAACCCAACCCTGACGGTACCTACCGGCTCAACGGCACCAAGATCTTCATCTCCGGCGGCGAGCAGGACATTACCGAAAACATCATTCATCTGGTGCTTGCGAAGATCCCCGGCGGGCCGCCGGGCTCGCGCGGCATTTCGCTGTTCATTGTTCCCAAATTCCTCGTGCGTCCCGACGGTACGCTCGGCGCGCGCAACAAGCTCTTCTGCGGCGGCGTCGAGCACAAAATGGGCATCAACGGCAGCGCGACGTGCGTCATGAATTATGAAGGCGCCACGGGGTTTCTGGTCGGCGAGCCGCATCGCGGGCTTTATGCCATGTTCACGATGATGAACGAGGCGCGCCTTGCCGTCGGGTTGCAGGGCCTTGCGATTGCCGAGATCGCTTATCAGAACGCCGCCGCCTACGCGAAGGAGCGCTTGCAAGGCCGTGCCATCGGCGGTGCCAAGAATCCGGGCGGGCCAGCTGATCCTATTATCGTACACCCGGATGTGCGCCGCATGCTCATGGAAGCGCGCTGCTTCACTGAGGGCGCCCGCGCTTTCATCCTTTGGGTTGCGCTCAAAGTCGATCTCGAAACGCGCGCAAGCGATGCGAAAGAGCGTGAGGCGGCGAGTGATCTCGTTGCGCTCCTAACGCCCGTCATCAAAGCCTATTGCAGCGATCAAGGCTTTCAGAGCGCGGTCAAATGCCAGCAGGTGTTTGGCGGCGCCGGTTACACCAAAGAATATCCGGCGGAGCAGTTCGTGCGCGATGCGCGCATCGCCATGATCTACGAAGGCGCCAATGGTATCCAAGCCATGGACCTCGTCGGCCGCAAGCTCGCGCAGAATGGCGGGCGCGCGCTTAGCGTGTTCTTCGGCGAAATCGACCGTGCGCTTGGCGAGGCAAGAGATGACGCGTTCTTGAAGCCATGGGCCGATGGACTTTTCAAAGCCAAGGCCGATATGCAGGCCGCTGTCGGCTGGCTGATGCAGAACGCCCTCGCCCGTCCCGAACATGCCGGCGCCGGCGCCAATGATTTCCTTTACCTGACAGCCTTGACCGCGCTCGCCTATATCTGGCTCGGGCTTGTGAAGAGCGCGAAGGCAAAGCTCGATACAGACGATGGCAACAAGGTGTTTTATGAATCCAAGATCGCGGTCGCGCGTTTCTTCCTCGCGCGCGTTTTGCCCGATACCGCTGCGCATCTCGCCAAACTCACCTCCGGCGCCGACACCGTGATGGCGCTTGAAGCTGACAAGTTTTAGCAACAACGCTT
>JBAQHC010000662.1:0-3799 GCA_049288095.1 Alphaproteobacteria bacterium
CACCATTACCCTTCCCCTGAAGTAGAGTTTGCGGAGTTTCGGTTTTTAGAGCGGCTCCTCCCGAATTTCCATCCTCCTTCTGCACCACACCGACCTAGTTGACAACTTCATCGAGTCTCTTTCGACGCCAGCGCGCCGAACCGCCATCAAATCGCCGCGACTGTCTTGGATGAGATGACGATAAGTCTGTATCAATCGCATGCCATGCTTCTCAAAGAGGCGTGCCAACAACTCTTCAGAGGGGAAACGAAATGTTGAAGCAAGCACTTCTCGCGGCGCTCGCGGGCTTCGCGCTTTCGGGCGCGGCATCCGCGGCCGATATGAGCGCCAAGGTGCCTGACTACATCGCGGCGGCCATCTCCGATTCGGGCCGGCCAGACACCGACAAAGCGCGCGATGCCAATCGCAAGCCCGCTGACATGATGGTTTTCGCTGGCGTGAAGCCGGGCATGAAAGTTTTGGAATTCATGCCCGCCGGCGGTTACTTCCTGCGCATTTTCAGCAAGGCAATCGGGCCGGGCGGCAAGCTGTTCGAGGTTGTGCCCCCGCCTCCGCCGCCGGGTGCGCAAGTACCCCCGGATGCGAAAACGCGAATGGATGCGTTCAATGAAATGGTGAAGGGCTACACCAATGTCACGGCGATCAGCACGCCCTTCGATAGTTTCACGGTGCCCGAGAAGGTCGATCTTGCCTGGACATCGCAAAACTATCACGATTTTCACGGCCCCTTCTTCAAGATGGACATCGCCAAGTTCAACAAGGCGGTGTTCGATGCGCTGAAGCCAGGCGGTATATACATCGTGCTTGATCACGCCGCGGCACCCGGCGCCGGAGTGAGCGTTGTTTCAACCTTGCATCGCATTGAAGAATCGACAGTGAAGAGCGAAGTCGAGGCTGCGGGCTTCAGGCTCGTTGCCGAGAGCGATGTGCTGCGCAATCCGGCCGATCCGCACACGGCAATCGTGTTCGATCCTTCGATTCGTGGCAAAACAGATCAGTTCATTCTAAAGTTCCAGAAGCCGTAGTAGCAGCGCGCTTCTTCGCATCGAGAGGACAGAGACGTGGTTCCGTTCAAGCTGACGATTTGCGGCATACCGGAGCTTGACCAGTTTTCACGCGAAGGCGTGAGCCACGTTCTGTCCATTCTCGATCCCAGGGAGCCCGAGCCGCCGGCCTTCTATTCCTTCGATCCACATCATCGGCTCGAGCTTCGCTTCGACGATGTGATCGATGAGGTGGCCGGCTATGAGGCACCTCAACTCCACCATGTCGAACAACTGTTGGAGTTCGGCGAGTCGCTCGATACAGATCCCCAACCGACGCATTTGCTCGTCCACTGTCACATGGGGGTCTCGCGTTCATCCGCTTCAATGATCCTGCTGCTTGCGCAGGCCAAGCCCGAACTTCCAGCCGAGGAGATTGCGCTCGAAGTGCAACGCGTGCGGCCGATTGCGTGGCCAAATTTGCGCATGATTACGTTCGGCGACGAAATTCTCGGGCGCAATGGCGAGCTGATCGAAGCGGCGCGCGGGATTTATCGCCGCCGGGCGGCACAGGATCCGCAGACTTTGAATTTCATTCGCGCCGCGGGCCGGCTTGCTGAAGTCGAAGGTCTTGGCTGATCGCCATCCTTCGACAAGCTCAGGATAACGTCATGGTGAGCTTGTCGAACCATGACCCCGCACGCTCAGAGTAGCGCCGAGCCCTCGATCGCAATCAGGCCGATTTGCGCGAGCACATGCGCGAGCACCGCGGATTCAAGCCCGTGCTTCCAATAGAGCCAGCCATAGGCAATGCCCGCAAACGCAGAAACGATCGCTGTGCGCGCGATCAGCAAGCTCGCCGGATCAACCGACAGCATATTGAGAATCGCCGGCAATTGGCCAAGCGTGGAGAGCACGCTCACTGAGATAATGGCGGCCCAGACAAGGGCCGGCTGCGGTTTGGACTTTTGGTGAAACAGAAGCGCAAGCACCCACAAAATGCCGGACATCAGGCCCCAGCGCAGCATGAGCTCATCCGTCAAGGCTTGAAACATCACGCGCGAAAGCGGGCTCGCGGCCGAGAGCTGCGCAGCGTGACGCAGCTGCATGAGCTCATTGTGCGGCACAACGCGCCAGAACCACAAATTGAACAAGAGCTGCGCAAGCGCAACGGCAACGCCGGCGATGATCGCGGCCTGCGCCCAATGAAACGCGTTGTGCCGCACTTTGATTCGCGTCGGCAATTGCGGCGCGAATACCGAGTAAAGTCCCACTTCGCGTGCCGCCACAGTGCCGAGCGCAATGAGCGCCGCAAGCATGAGGCCGGTGTTGACGAAGGAGAAGGAACGGAACGCAAGCTCGGAGACATGTGAGCCGGCAATGAGATTTGCCGGCAGCGGCTCGGCAGCGGTGATGGCCGCGCCAATCAGCCCTAGCGCCCACAAGCGCAAGAATGCGGAGCGGCGCGTAATGCCAGACAGAATGGTTGGTTCGATAACCGCCATTCGAAAAATCCCACAATCAAACCCGGCAGGCCCAGCTCTACGAGGTATGTTTGCGGCCCATTGCGGACCGGTAGAGATGGCTTCAGTTCTTGTTGGGCCGGAGTTTGCAAAACCACTGGGCGTGCTTGCAAGGCCCGAATGCGCAAAGGCTAAAGTGCTAAATAGAAAAAGATGATTAAGGCTAATGGGCGTTAATTTGTTCACGGCTCAAAGTGGTAGGCGCCTCGAAAAAGCCGTGATTTCAGCGATTTTCCGAATCGGCGAAACATGAGCGCGATTAAGAGATCGCTCGGGCACAGAACATGAACATCAGACCGCGTGCAGATTTTTCGCGATAACAATCGCGTCAACTTCGGAGAGTTCCGCCGCTCGATTTCTCCACAGCAGCGACGATCTTGCGGCTGACGGCATCAATTTCTTCTTCGGTCAGCGTCTTCTCTTTCGGCTGCAGCGTGACTTCAAGCGCAACCGATTTCTTCCCGGCCTCGATGCGCTCGCCTTCATAGACGTCGAACACAGAAACATCGGTGATGAGCGCTTTATCCACATTCTTCGCCGCGCGCACCATGTCACCGGCTTTGACGGATGCATCAACCAGGAAAGCGAAATCGCGCTTCACCGCCATCAGATCGGAGGCTTCGAGCGGCGGCTTGGCTTTTGTCGGCTTGGCTTTCGGCTCCGGCACATTCTCAATAAAGATTTCGGCGGCCGCGACCGGCCCGTCGATATCGAATGCTTTCAAGATACGCGGGTGAAGCTCGCCGAAATGCGCAAGCACGGTTTTTGGGCCCAGGCGCAGCGTGCCTGAACGGCCCGGATGATACCAACCCGGTGCATCGTCCGTCGTCTGAAGATCGCGTGGGGCGCCAAGAGCTGAGAGAAGCGCTGCGGCATCCGCCTTTGCATCGAAGGAGGTGTCGATCTTTGCACGGTTACTCCAATGCCGCGATGCCGGGCCCTTGCGCACGAGCGCGGCTACAAAACTCTCATCGCTCACCTCATCGCCGCGGAATTGCTGGCCGACCTCGTAAAGCAGAACCGGCGTGAGGCCGCGGTCGGCATTGCGCCGCGCGGCGGCCAGAAGACCGGCGAGCAGACTTGGCCGCATTGTATCCATCTCGCTCGAAATCGGGTTGGCGAGAATGAGCGACGCATTCGCCCCGCCGAAGAGGTCCGCGTGCGCGCGCGCGATGAATGACCATGTGACGGCTTCGGTGAGGCCGCGCGCAGCGAGCGCACGGCGCGTCGTACGGAGACGTTTCTGCAGCGGCGTTAGGATTGCGCCAGCGGAAGCAGGTGGGCGCGTCATCG
>JBAQHC010000663.1:0-1658 GCA_049288095.1 Alphaproteobacteria bacterium
CGTGTGCATCGACTCGCCAAGCTTGAGCTTAGTTGGGTCGTTCTCAGCCAAACGTTCGACAAGACGTTCTGGTTCAGTAGTTGTATTTTGACTGTGTATTGGTCTTGATCGAATCTAAGTTGTTTTGTAGACAATCCTTCCGTTGGATCGTGTCCACGGAAAGGAGTAAGCCATGGATCGGCGATTTTCGGTGCGCTACGAGGAACTGATTGCGGAAGCGGAGGTCAAGCCCGAGGCCCTGGCAGGGGTGTTGGAGCGGCTGAAGGAGTTTGTGGAGCCGTTCGCGGCAAGCTTGATCCACCCCTCCCAGCGCAAGCATGCCGAGGAGTATGTGGCGGGCCTGGTGTCCAATGTCAAACGCAAGAACATCGAGACCATTGCCTACCTGCACGAGCAGGACCGGCAGCCGTTGCAGAAGTTCATTGGACAGAACGCGTGGGAATGGAAGCCGCCGATCGCGGAATTGGCCCGCCAGATCGGTGCGGCCTTGGGCGAAGCCGATGGAGTGCTGGTCTTCGATCCGTCGGGAGTCGTCAAGCAAGGCAAGGCGTCGGTCGGGGTGGCGCGACAGTGGTGTGGACGTGCGGGCAAGGTCGAGAACTGCCAGGTCGGCGTGTACCTGGGCTACGTCGGCCGTAGGGAGTATGCGTTGGTCGATACGCGGTTGTATCTGCCCAAGGAATGGACGAAGGACCGCAAGCGTTGCAGACGGGCGGGGATCCCGAAGGAAGTTCGCTTGCGCACGCGCCACGCACTGGCCCTGGAAATGCTTCGGGAGCACCGTGCCGTGTTGCCGCACGCATGGGTGAGCGGAGATGATGAAATGGGCCGAAACAACGGCTTTCGCGATGCATTGCGGGAGATGAACGAGCAGTATCTGTTGGCCGTTCCCTGCAATACCCTGGTTCGCGATCTGGACGCGACCCCGCCGCCCGCCCGCGCCACGGGTCGGCCGCCGAAAGTCCCCTTCCAGCGTGCCGACACCCTCATGAAGGCCACGAAGAACTGGACGCGGATCGACGTGCGACCGGGCGAGAAGGGGCCGTTGGTGGTCGAGGCGGTCAAGGCGCGGGTGCAGACCAAGCGCGGGCGTCGCAACGGCCCCGAGGAGACGTTGGTGATTTTTCGCGAGCGGCAGGGCCGCAAGAAGGTCAAACACGACTACTGCCTGTCGAACGCGCCCTTCGATACGCCGTTGCGGGAATTTGCCAGGGTGCTGGGCGCGGAGCATCGCATCGAAGAATGTCTGCGACGGGCCAAGGGAGAGGCGGGCCTGGCCCAGTATCAAGTCCGCACGTGGAGAGGATGGCACCATCATCAGACGCTCACCTTGATTGCCACGTGGTTCCTGACCCAAGAGAAACGCCGGGGGGAAAAAGGTAGCGCCGTGTCTCTCCCTCCAGGAAGTTCGCCAGATCCTCGGACAACTGCTGCATGAGCAACTGCAAACCAACACCCTCGGACATCTCTGCGACCAGGCAACCCGGCTGAACCGCCGCAAACAAGCCGCCCGCTTCTATCACTGGAAAAAACACAAACGCCTGCCACCACTGAAGAAACAACTCAAAGCCTGACATACACAGTCAAATTAGTAGCTTCTTCATCGTACCTGATGTAATTCGTGTTCGTACATTTCTCGACAATACTGACCACTTCGC
>JBAQHC010000664.1:0-3606 GCA_049288095.1 Alphaproteobacteria bacterium
AGATCGATCACGCCATTCGGCAGAACCGGCACGATATCGAGCGCGAGGCCATAGCGTTGTGCCGCGAGCTTGGCGGATTCGAGCACGCTGTCATGCTCGATCGCGGAGATGATCACACGCTTTGCAAGGCCCGCTGCGGCAGAACCGAGAATGGCGAGCGCGTTTGCTTCCGTGCCGCCGCTGGTGAACACGACTTTGGAAGGCGCCACACCGACAAGCTTGGCAACGCTCTCGCGTGCGCCTTCGAGAACGGCGCGTGCCTTGCGGCCGGACGCATGAACGGAAGACGGATTGCCGACATGCGCCATCACTTCGTTCGCGGCTGCGATTGCTTGTGGCAGAACCGGCGTCGTCGCGTTGTAATCGAGATAGGTGTGCGGCTCTTTGGTCATCGCTCACTCCGCCGCATGAGCCGAACTCACTTCAGGCGCGAAGAGGCGCGCGGCGCCGAGCATGCGGCCTTCGGCAACATCATCAAGCGTCACCGCATTGAGGAACAGAAAGATCTGGCGCCCGAGCTCTTCCCAAAGATCGTGCGTGAGACACCGCGCTTTGTCGGCCATGCAGCCTTCGGCCGAGCCCGCCTCGCAGCGCGTGACTTTGATATCCTCATCGACCGAAGTGACGATGTCGGCGATGCGCAAAGCGGATGCCGGGCGCGCCAACTCAAAACCGCCGCCGGGCCCGCGCGTCGCCTCAACAAGGCCCGCGCGCCGGAGCCTGCCGAAAAGCTGCTCCAAATAGAGCACCGAAATACCCTGGCGCTCGGCGATCTCGGCCAGCGGCACCGGCGAACCCGCACCATGCCGGGCAAGATCAACCATCGCCATCACTGCATAGCGTGCCTTCGTGCCAAGCTTCATCGCCTCTTGAATCCCTCGCGGCTCGCCTTAAGTCCTTGACCTTGCAAAGACTTGAGGGCCATGAAATAAGACCGCGCTCCGCGCGGGGCCCCTTCACCAAGGCGGAATATAAATACCTGATTGCCTAAGTCAAGAATTCGCGCGCGAGTACATTCCGATATGGCTTCGTTATTGGGGTCCCCAGGCCCGAGATTGATGAGTCTAGAGCTCGGCAAATTGCCCATCTTTCCCTGCCACCCCGACAACCGAGGAGCCCTTAATGCCTGAGGTTATGTTCACGGGGCCGGCAGGGCGTATCGAGGGCCGCTATCAGCACACCAAGACCGATTCCAACCGGATCGCGCTGATCTTGCATCCGCACCCGCAATATGGCGGGACGATGAACAACAAGGTCGTCTACGAGATGTTCTATGCGTTCCAGCGCAAGGGCTTCTCGGTTTTGCGCTTCAATTTCCGTGGCGCGGGGCGCAGCCAGGGCGAGTTCGATGCCGGTATCGGCGAGCTGGCAGATGCCGCCTCCGCGCTCGATTGGCTCCAATCGATGAACCCGACGGCAAGCGAATGCTGGATCGCCGGCTTCTCATTTGGCGCCTGGATCGGCATGCAGCTTCTGATGCGCCGGCCGGAGATTCACGGTTTCATTTCGGTGGCACCACCCGCCAACATGTATGACTTCACCTTCCTCGCGCCCTGCCCTTCATCGGGACTCATCGTCGCGGGCCGGAACGACATGGTGGCGCCGGAACCCGACGTCGCCAAGCTCGTGCAGCGGCTCTCGGCACAGCGCGGCATCAAGATCACTTATTCGATCATCGACGAAGCTAATCACTTTTTCGACGACAAATCGGATACGTTGATCCAGGAGATCGAGAAATATCTTGACATGCGCCTCGCCAACCCCGAGCAGCGCTGATCTCTTTCGCCTTACGGGCAGTCGCATCGGCGCAAATTCGCGTTATGATGTGCGCGCCATGGGGCTCCAAATCCAGATCCTGAAAGCCGGCAATGAACACGCGTTTGCGCGCGTGGCGCCGGGCGTGTTCGACGAGCCGATTGATGCGCGCCTCGTCGCGGAATTTTTGGCCGATCCGCATCATCACATCGCGGCCGCAATCGAAGACGATATGATTATCGGCTTCGTCTCTGCCGTCGATTACATTCACCCCGATAAGCCGCGCGAATTGTGGATCAACGAAGTTGGCGTTGCGCCTTCGCATCACCGGCGCGGCATCGCGCGGCAAGTGCTCGATTGCATGCTCGATCACGGGCGCAATCTCGGATGCCGCCAGGCCTGGGTGCTGACCGAACGGCCTAATATTGCCGCCATGCGGCTCTATCAATCGACCGGCGGTCTTGTGCATTCGCCCGAAACTGTGATGTTCGATTTCGACCTCACGGCGCGCAAGGAATAGCGTTTTTCGCCTTCAATTTACTCAATGTCATGGCCCGGTTTATTCCGCCTGCGCGGGCCGAAGCCATTTGGGTTACGCCCAGCTTTAAGCTCGCTTCGGCGGAGCGAAGGCCCGGGCCATCCAGACTCTTTGACGACTGGATCCGCCGAACAAGTCGGGGGATGACGCCGTGATCTCAGACGAATGCAATTGCTCTATCGCTATCGGCCCTTGGCGAGCTTGCCGCCTGGCATCGGCTTGGGCACGCCGGTCGTTGACGGCAGGCTGAGCGGCAAACCGCGTAAATGGCGTACGGCAAGAAACGCAAACGCCTCGGCCTCGACCATGTCGCCATTCCAGCCGACCGCTTCAACGGGATCGACCGGCACATTGGACCGCTTCTTGAGCTCGCGCATCAGCGCCGCATTGTGGCGCCCGCCGCCGGTCACCAAGACGCGCGCTGGCGGCGAAGGGCAGGCGCGCACGCCTTCAGCAATCGCCGCCGCGGTGAACGCCGTCAAAGTCGCGGCGCCGTCTTCCGGCGAAAGGCCTTCGGCGAGCTTCAGCGTGAAGTCGTTGCGGTCGAGCGATTTCGGCGGCTTCGTTTTGAAGAACGGATGATCGAGCCCCGCCTTGATGCGCGCCTCATCGATGCGGCCACGCGAAGCCGTCTCGCCGTTTTCATCGTGCGGGCGGCCGAATTGAGCTTGCATCCAATCATCGATCGGCGCATTGCCCGGACCAGTGTCGAACGCCATCACATCACTGCCGGAGATCCACGTCCCGTTCGACACGCCGCCGATATTCACGACGAGCAGCGGCTGCTCCTTCACGGCCCCCGCGCGCGCCGCGTGATAGAGCGCCGCGAGCGGCGCACCATGGCCGCCGGCCGTAACATCCGCGGTGCGAAAATCGTAAACCACATCGATGCCGGTCGCCTTCGCGAGCGCCGCGGCGTTGCCGATTTGGATCGTGCGGTGTTGATCCGGGCGGTGCAGCATGGTGTGGCCGTGAAAGCCGATGATGTCGACCTTGCCGGCAAGGCCACTCTTCTCGATCAGCGCCTTCACCGCCTCGGCATGAATGGCTGTGATCATGCGCTCGACAGTTGCGATATCTTCGGGGATCGAGGTGTGCGCGGGCCAGAAGCGCGCGGTCTTGAGCGAGCGCTTGATCTTGTCGCGCTCATAATCCGAATAGGGCCGGTAATAACTCGCTCCGATCGAGGCGATCGTCTCCCCGTCGGTTGAGATGATCGCAGCATCAACGCCATCGCAGCTCGTGCCGCTCATCAACCCAAGCGCGGTCAGGAATTTTTCGGCCATAGCCTTCACAAGCGTTCAGCCTCCCCC
>JBAQHC010000665.1:0-3343 GCA_049288095.1 Alphaproteobacteria bacterium
CATTCACGCTGTCGGGCTCGATCTGGACGATCAGTACGGGAACAGTCGTCGAGCGATGCAACCGAGGCTTTCTGGCGCCGGCGTGAGGCTCGACAGCCCCCGATTGATCATGTGCTAGTCCTGCAGGGCTTCCGTCCTGCCCGGCCATCCCTATCACCATTAGCCCAGTTTATTGGTAGCTGCCTATTTCTGGCCGCCCATAGGGTTTCGCCCCTGGGTGGTATTTACGCTCTTTTCAGATGGTGAAGCAACACGTGCATTAACCCCTAGCGACCAATGCAACTTGTCGTACTCCTGTCATGACATGAAGAATCGGTGACAACCCATCACGAAAAGTCGCGTCCTAGGTATTAGTTCGCCCCTCCCTTTCCAAGAGCGAATTCGATTCCTCCCCAGTATTTTGGGGTAGACCGTGCAATTCTCAGTTGTGCGAATAGCGACTTCGTACAACCGCTTGGCTCCGCTGGACGTCCCGATTGCTGACTTGAGATAATTGACAGGCGCCCCTGGTCACCCCAGGTGCAAAACGGGCGCCGAATGATTTGGCATCAGTTGCCCCAATTTGAGAGAGCACACTTGGACCAGACCGGAGGTGCGCCGAACTCGAGGGCCGACGCCCAGCTTCTCAAGCCTGCTGCTTCGCAACATATCGTCGATGTCCTCATCGAAGAGCGTGCGCGCCATTTAAGATCGCACCCTGCTGCGTGGTTTCTCATTCAGCGGCTGCTCTATCCACTCTTGCGCTACAGGGCGGCCATCAAGATGGCAGACGCGATTGCCTCGCTGCCCGGCCGACAAGTCTTCACCCAGGTGGCGGAGGACTTACGCCTAAAACTTGAAATTGAGGGGCTCGAACACGTGCCGCGCGAAGGGCCGTGCATGATCGTCGCCAATCACCCGACCGGCATTGTCGACGGCATTGCGCTGTTTCAGGCGCTCAAGGGCGTGCGCGATGATGTCTGCTTCGTTGCCAATCGCGATGCGCTCCGTGTGTCGCCGGGGCTAGCCGACAATGTCATTCCGGTCGAGTGGGTGATTGAAAAGCGAACGCTCGCCAAGACGCGCGAGATGTGGCGCCTCACCCGCGCCGCGTTCGAGCGCGGCAAGGCCGTCGTGATGTTTCCTTCGGGCCGCGTTGCTCGGCTCAAGGGCTTCAAGCTTGTCGACCGCGAATGGCAATCGGCGTCGCTTGCATTTGCAACGCGCAACAATGCGCCCATCATCCCGCTTCACATCAGTGCTTGGAACTCGTGGATCTACTATTTCTTCTCGCGCACAAGCCCAGAGCTTCGCGATATGACCTTGTTCAACGAGCTGCTCAACAAGCGCGGCAGGACATTCGGCCTCAAATTCGCGCCGGCTATTCCGCCCACGGATCTTGCCGGCGATCCGGAACAAGAGATCATCCGTCTACGGAATTTTATCGAGGCCGGCTTGCGGCAAGGCGCACGCTGGGGCGGGACGAATCAGCTGCAATTTGCTCGTCATGGTTCGACAGGCTCACCATGACGTCATCCTGGGCTTGTCGAAGGATGACGTTCGAGCTGAAATGACCTTACGCGCTTTGCTTTGCGCGTTCGGGGAATAGCGTCGAAAGGCCCTCGCGCGAGGCGGGGCAAATGCCGCGTTCTGTGATAAGTGCAGTTACGAGCCGCGCGGGAGTCACGTCAAAGGCTGGATTTCCCGCCGGGCTTTCCGGCGGCGTCACGCGCACGGTTTCGATGCGTCCGTCTCTTGTTTCACCGGTGATGAAGCGGACCTCATCGCTCGAGCGCTCTTCGATCGGGATTGCTGCGCCATCGGCCAGCGACCAATCGATGGTCGGGCTCGGCAATGCGACGAAGAACGGAACGCCGTTATCGCGCGCGGCGAGCGCCTTCAAATAAGTACCGATCTTGTTAGCGACATCACCATTCGTCGTTACGCGGTCGGTGCCGACGATGCAGAGGTCGATCATGCTCTGCTGCATGTAATGCCCGCCGGCATTGTCGACGATCACGGTGTGCGGCACGCCATGCTTGCCGAGCTCGAAAGCGGTAAGCCCCGCGCCTTGATTGCGCGGCCGCGTTTCATCGACGTAAACATGCACGCTCATTCCGGCATCGTGTGCTTTGTAGACGGGTGCGATCGCGGTGCCCCAATCGACGCAAGCGAGCCAGCCAGCATTGCAGTGGGTGAGGATATTGAGCCTTTCGCCCTGCCGCTTCCTGCCGGCAATCTCGCGAAATAGGGCGAGGCCGTGATCGCCGATCGCCGAGCACAGCTCGACATCTTCATCGGCAATGATCCCGGCGACCTCGAAAGCCGCCGCCGCGCGCTCATGGGCGGCAAGCGGAGCCACATCGCGGCGCACGCGCTCAAGCGCCCAGCGAAGATTGTAGGCGGTCGGGCGGGTGGCCAGCAGCCGGTCGAAGGATGCGGCAAGGCCGATATCTGAGGGATCCTCGCGCAGGGCCAGGGCCAGACCATAAGCGCCTGTGACGCCGATCAAAGGCGCGCCCCGCACTTGCATGGTGTTGATCGCGCGCGCGGCCTCGGCCTCGCCTGCGAGCCGCGCGACGACTAGCCGGTGCGGAAGAAGGGTCTGATCGATGACCTCGACCGCGCTGCCGTCGGCCGTTGGCCAGATCGTCCTGTAAGGTTTGCCGTCGATCTTCATCCGCCGTGCTCCCGAGGCGTCTCATATGCGTGCGCGAGCCCGAGCGATCAAGCCTCAATTGTTGCGCGAGCGAAACGCGGCGCCGTTGGCAGAGGGGCAAGGCGCGTGTAGGCTGAGCCGAGGGCGGCGCCGGAGAGTTCTTCCGGTGTTTTTTGGGACTTGGGGAGCGGGGATGACCTCTGAGGTTCTCTTGATGAACCGTGGCGCCGTCGCGATGGCGGCGGACAGTGCGGTCACCATCATGGGCCAGCACGGCCACACCATCTACCAAAGCGTCAATAAGGTGTTTCAACTCGTCGAGGGTCAGCCCGTCGGCGTCATGATCTACAATAACGCCGAGATTATGGGCACGCCCTGGGAAACCGTGATCGCGCTCTATCGTAAACAAGCGGCGGGCCGCATGTTCGATACGGTCGAAGATTACGCGCGCGATTTCGTGAAGTTCATCGACGGCAACACGGATCTCTTTCCGCCCGACGCGCAAGAGCTCGAATTCATTCGCATGGTGGCGTTTCTCTATGGCGCGGTCGTGCGCGAATACGATGCCGAGATCAATTATTCGAGCGAAGGCGCCATACCCAAGACTGGCGCGAGCGAAGTCTTTGCCCATATCGTGCGCGAAGTTCACGGCATTTATCAAATGCATTTCGACGGACAGGCGCGCGCCAATCTCGACTGTTATCC
>JBAQHC010000666.1:0-15084 GCA_049288095.1 Alphaproteobacteria bacterium
GGATTGAGGGAGGGGTCCCTTGGTGCATCGACTGGCGATTACTTCGCGCTCTTGAAACCGCGCGTGATGTCGCTCGTCATCTTCACCGCGCTTGTCGGCATGGTGATCGCGCCGGGCATGCATGATCCGGTTTTGCTCGCGGCGTCGTTGATTGCAATCGGCGTTGGCGCCGGCGCTTCAGGCGCGCTCAACATGTGGTACGACGCCGACATCGACAGGCTGATGAGCCGCACCGTGTCACGCCCCATTCCGGCGGGCCGCATCGTGCGTGAGGAAGCTGCAGCCCTCGGGCTGGTGCTGTCGTTGTTCTCCGTGCTCGCGCTGGGCCTTGCTTCCAACTATCTCGCGGCTGGCCTTCTTGCGTTCACGATCTTCTTCTACGCCGTCGTTTACACGATGTGGCTCAAGCGCTGGACAGCGCAGAACATTGTCATTGGGGGCGCTGCCGGCGCCTTGCCGCCTGTGATCGGCTGGGCGGCTGTAACAGGCCATGCGCCACTCGCGGCGTGGTCACTGTTCCTTATCATCTTTTTGTGGACGCCGCCGCATTTCTGGGCGCTCGCACTGTGCCGCAGCGCTGATTACGCGCGCGCCCGCGTGCCGATGATGCCGAATGTCAGAGGCGAGAAGGCAACGCGCCGGCAAATCTTCGCCTACGCCATTCTCCTGGTCGCTTCGACGGCATTGCCGCCGGTGCTCGGCATCGGCGGAATTGCGTATGCGGCTGTCGCGGCAATTGGCGGCGCTGCTTTTATCGCGTTCGCGTGGCGCTTGCTTGCAGCATCGCCCGCTGAGCTTGGCGCGCGCGCAATGCGGCTGTTTACAGTCTCGATTCTATATCTCTTCCTCTTGTTCGCGGCGCTTCTCGCCGAGCGCGTCGCCGGCATTGCGCCGCTCGCGTGATGTCGGGGGAGGAGCCAGTGCCCAAGCCGCTTACTGAGGCCGAAGTGGCCAAGCGCCGCCGCGGCAATCTCGTGATTGCGCTCGCCCTTTTCGCATTCGTCGCGCTGGTCTTCATCATTACCATCACGCGCCTCGGAGGTCATGTTTTTGACCACCCATAACACTGCGTCTCATCCCGGCAGTCGTAACACGCGCGTCGCGCTCTATCTGATCTGGACGCTCGCCGCGATGGTAGCCATCACCTATGCCGCCGTGCCGGTCTACAAGCTTTACGTGAAGGTCACGGGGTATGATGGCACAGGCTCCTCGGCGACGATTGCCCCGGGCACGATCCTAAGCCGCAAGGTCACGCTCACTTTCGATTCGAACGTCGCGCCCGGCCTGCCCTGGAGCTTCAAGCCTCTTCAACCGTCGCAGATCATGCATATCGGCGAGGTCGAGCTCGCACGATTTCGCGTGCAGAACAATGCTAAGACGCCGGTAACCGGGGTTGCTTCGTTCAACATTACCCCATTTGAATCCGCATCCTATTTCCGGAAGATCCATTGCTTCTGCTTCACCAAGCAGACCCTTGGGCCCGGAGAAACGAGGGATTTCGCGGTTTCTTATTTCGTCGACCCGAAACTGGACAAGGACAAGGCGGCCGACGACGTGAAAACCATGACGCTGTCCTACACGTTTTTCCGGCGCGACGATCTCGCAGTTGACAAGTGAAACCCCTGGGCGCGAATGTCGCGGCCGCAGGCTAATTCCCCTGGGAGAACAAGGCGATGGCACATGCCGAAGTGAAGCACGACTATCAGCTGCTGCCGCCTTCGCCATGGCCCGCGGTCGGTTCGATCAGCGCCTTCACATTGGCGATCGGCGCCATCACCGCGATGAAAGGCTTTGCCGGCCCTAAGGCTACGGGCTTTGTCGAATTTCTCTTCGCCAAGGGCCATCCTTACCTTCTCTATCTCGGCTTTCTCATGGTCGCCTACACGATGTTCTCGTGGTGGCGCGATGTCGTGAAGGAGTCGATCGCCGGCGAGCACACGCCGGTTGTGCAGCTCAGCTTCCGCTACGGCATGATTCTGTTCATCGCTTCGGAAGTGATGTTCTTCGTTGCGTGGTTCTGGGCCTATTTCTCGCCCGCTCTGTTTCCCGGACAGGAAGCGATCGAGGCTGCGAAGCACGCCTACACGCATGGCGTTTGGCCGCCTAAAGGCCTCGTGACGCCCGATCCGTTCGATATTCCGCTGACCAACACGCTGATTCTGCTCACCTCAGCTACGTCCGTCACTTGGGCGCATCACGCGATTCAAAACGGCAATCGCAAGGGCCTCATTTGGGGCTTGCTGCTCACTGTGCTGCTTGGAATGTGTTTCACGTCGCTGCAGGCTTTCGAGTATTCGCGTTCGGCCTTCAAATTTGCCGGCGGTGCTTATAACGCGGCGTTCTTCATGGCGACCGGCTTTCATGGTTGTCACGTGATCATCGGCACCATTTTCCTCATCGTGTGTTTGATCCGCGCGCTGATCGGCCAATTCACGCCGCAAAAGCATTTTGGTCTCGAAGCCGCCGCCTGGTATTGGCACTTCGTCGACGTTGTCTGGCTGTTCCTGTTTGCCGCGATTTACGTCTTCTATGCCAGCCCCACCAGCGCAGCGGGATAGTGCTCGGGCGCTGCCCGCGTTGTGGCGTTGGGCCCTTGTTTCAAGGGATCTTGAAGCTCGCGCCGCGCTGCGAGGCGTGCGGACTTGATTATGCGCCGCTCGATCAAGGCGATGGGCCCGCCGCCTTCGCGGTGTTCTTTGTCGGCGTGATTATTGTCGGCGCTGCGCTGCTCGTCGAGTTCAATTTCCACCCGCCGTGGTGGGTCCACGTAATCTTGTGGGTGCCGTTGACCTTCGGCGTGACGATTCTGATCTTACGCGTCATCAAGGCCTGGCTGGTTCATCAGCAATACCGCCATCTGCCGCCTCAGCAGCCGGGCGCTGCTCCGCCCCATGGTTCGACAGGCTCACCATGAGGGCCTCATCCTGAGCTTGTCGAAGGATGACCTGAAATGATTCACTTTCGTCCGCTGCCGATGATGACCTTATGGGCCCTCATCGGAATCGCGATTCTCTGCGGGCTCGGCAAATGGCAGCTCGATCGCTTGCACTGGAAACTTGGATTGATCGCCGCCGCCGAGTCGCACGCGCATGCCCCGCCCGTTCCGATTGGTGAGATATTTGCCAAACAGCCGCGCGACGCTGAATACACGCATGCGGTGACGGAAGGGGAGTTCATTGCCGGCAAGCGCGCCTATCTGTTTTCGCAGCTCGAGGACGGCCGGATCGGCTTTGAGGTGCTGGAGCCTATGCGGCTCAGCGATGGCCGCGTTCTCATCATCGATCGTGGTTTTGTTCCACAGGCGGCGGAAGATCAGCCGGCAAAGAGTGAGCCCGCGCCGGCGGGCGAAGTGCGGATTTCGGGTCTGGTGCGTGGCGACCAGAAGCCAGGGCTGTTCACCCCCGCGCCCGATGATGAGAACAAGATCTTCTATGTACGTAATATTCCAGCGATCGCCTCGGCAATGGGTATCAGCGGCGCCCTGCCTTTCATGTTGGCTGAGGACCTGACGGGCCCAGCCGGCACCTATCCGGAAGGTGGGCACACGAAGCTCACTTTCCGTAACGAGCACCTCCAATACGCCGTCACCTGGTTCGCGCTCGCCCTTGTGCTTTTGGTGATGTACTTCGTCTATCATGCAAAGCGCGGCCGGCTGAGCTTCGGCGCGCCAAAGTGATGGCAAGAGCAAACTGTGCGTTACGTTAGCACCAGGGGAAATTCACCCGCGGCGGGCTTCAAGGATGTGCTCCTTCAGGGGCTCGCGCCGGATGGCGGCCTTTACGTGCCGCAAGCTTGGCCGCAAATCGGTGCGGATGAGCTCAAGGCGCTGGTGGGCTGTCCGTATACGGACGTTGCCTTCCGCGTGATCCAGCCCTTCGTCGGCAGCGATATCGATCAGCCGAGCCTCAAGCGGATGATCGCGGAAAGCTATGCCTCGTTCGATCATCATTTGGTTGCCCCGCTTGTGCAACTTGGCCCTTCCGATTGGCTGCTCGAGCTCTTTCACGGCCCCACGCTCGCTTTCAAGGACGTTGCGCTTCAATTGCTCGGGCGTTTGTTCGGCCATGTTCTCGCGGAGATTGGCAACCAGTTGACGATTGTCGGCGCGACCTCGGGCGATACTGGCTCCGCGGCGATCGAAGCGATCAAAGGCCGGCCAGGCATGCGCATCGTGATCCTTCATCCCGAGGGCCGCGTCTCCGATGTTCAGCGCCGCCAGATGACGACGGCACGTGAGCCGAACGTCACCAACATTGCCGTTGCCGGCACGTTCGACGATTGCCAGCGCATCTTGAAGGAGCTCTTCGCCGACAAGGCTTTCGCGAGCGAGATCGGCCTTTCCGGCATCAATTCGATCAATTGGGCGCGCATTATGGCGCAAGCGGTCTATTACGTGACCGCATCGCTTGCGCTGGGGGGCCCCGCACGTAAATCCGCTTTCGTCGTGCCGACCGGGAATTTCGGCGACATCTATGCCGGTTATGTCGCGGCGCAAATGGGCCTGCCGATCGACCGCCTCGTCATCGCAACCAATGTGAACGACATCCTTGCGCGCACGCTTGCGAGCGGCCGCTACGAGATCAAAGGCGTGACGCCGACCACGAGTCCATCGATGGACATCGAGGTGTCGAGCAATTTCGAGCGCTTGGTGTTCGAGACGACTGGCCGGGACGCCGCACGGACGAGCGCCTTGTTCGCCTCGCTCCGCCAGTCCGGCAGCTTCGAGCTGCCCCAAGCCGCGCGCGCGGACATCGCCAAAGATTTCTCAGCCGAACGCGCAAGCGAAGACGAGGTCTCGGCCGCCATCGCGCGCGTTTACAGAAACACCCGGAAGCTTATTGATCCGCATACCGCGGTTGGGGTTGTCGCGGCTGAAAAAGCGCGGCGGCTGGGCGCGCTCGGGCCGGCGACACCGGCCGTCATCCTGGCGACCGCCCATCCGGCGAAATTTCCCGATGCGGTACAAGCGGCGGCAGGTGTCCGGCCGGAGTTGCCGCTGCGCTTCCGGGACCTCCTGACGCGCGAGGAGCGGCTTGAGAGGGCTCCTGCCGACGCCTCGGCCATCAAATCCCTTATACGCAGCCGATTGCGTTAATGGCTCTGCTTCCGGCAAAATTCGGCGCTCCGGAATTATAGGGTGGCAGGTGGCGCTTCTAAACTCGACCAATCGCTCCGATAGCGACCGCCAAGTCGCCAGCGGCGCGGTTTACCTGCGCTACCCCGGGCCGGGCGATTACCAGCAATGGGCCGACCTGCGCGAGGAAAGCCGTAGCTTTCTGGTGCCATGGGAGCCGGTGTGGCCGATCGACGATTTGACCCGCTCCGCCTTCCGCCGCCGCTTACGCCGTTATTCCCGCGAAATCAGAGACGAGATTGCGCATCCGTTCTTCATCTTCCGCTCTGGCGATGATGCCCTCGTCGGCAGCTGCATTTTGAGCAACATCCGGCGCGGCGTCGCGCAAGCAGGCACGCTCGGCTACTGGATCGGCCAGCGTCACGCGCGCAAGGGCTATATGAGCGAGGCAGTACGCGGTGTCGTCTCCTTCGCTTTCGATGAATTGAGCCTGCATCGCGTCGAAGCTGCATGCTTGCCGACAAACGAGCCGAGCCGGCGATTGCTCAAGCGTGTCGGGTTCGCTGAAGAAGGTCTTGCGCGCGCCTACCTCAAGATCAATGGCCGCTGGGAAGACCATTTGCTGTTCGCGATCGTCGCGACCGATCCTCGCCCGTAAGGCAGTCAACTGCGGCGATACGGAAAGCAGCGCTCACGATCGAGCGCAATGCCGAAATGGATACCCAGCGCGGCGATCGCCGCCTCGTGATCCGGATAAGGGTCTGCGTTTCCGGCGGCGACAATGATCACACGGAAATGCTCGTCTTCGCACCCACCCGGCGGCAGCATCGCGGTAACGAGCGCCTTGCCTTCCGAATCGCGCAAGGTCAAGAACAACGGCATGTGTCTTTGGACATGTGCATTGAGACCGATATCGCGCTCAATGTAGTTCGTCGAGGCTGGCCGATAGCTCTCTTTGGCTTTCTCGCGCTCAATCCGAAAATGCTTTTCGACTGCGTGATTCATCTCATTGGATTCGATTGCGGCTTCGCCCTCGGTCTCGATTCGAAACCAGGTCTTGCCCTCCGGAGCATCGCAGACGAATTGCATGCCGTTCATCCTTGTTGCCAATTCGTGAACACGATCATGGCACCACGCCACGTTACATTGAAAGTGCCGCGAGCTGAAAAGTCCATTACGGATTCTCCACATTGCTTGTTGAATTGTGGCGCTGTTTCGGGGTTGCAGTTTTGAGTCTGCCGGATTTCCGTGAAACACCGGCTTCGTGAACCAATTCTCTATTACTCGTGTGCGAATTTCGCTTCCCGGGGCCGCTTGGGCATTGCCGCTGCGGACCGTTTCATTCGGGACCTTGATTGGCGATGGCGTATCTCCCCGGGATCAGTTGCCGAAATGCCGCGGGATGCTTGCGTTTCCTCGCTCTCTTCCTGGCGCTGCTTGTCTCTGTCGCTCATGCAGCGGAGGCGCCGGCAGCCGTGCGCATCGATCCGCGCCGTGCTGTTCAAGACATTACTCAATCGCTAACGCCGGTCTTGACCCCAAGAGCGACTGACGACCAAGGACACATCGCTCCGCCGGAGCCGCGCACGCTTGCGCTCGACGACGCATTCTCCGGGTGGTCGGCGTTCTCACTCGAAAATGCGTCTCCAGCTCCGCTTACACGAATTCTCGTGTTCAGCCACCCGGCGCTCGCGCGCTCGGGCACTTTCGGCGCCGCATTCGCTCATCCACGTGTCGCGCAGTCCCGCGCCGTTGAAGGCGAATTACCGGCTGAAGCGGTCATCGCGCATGCGAACAACCGCTACGCGACATTGCGCGTCACGCTCCCGCCGAACAGTGCGCGCACCTTTGCCTTTCTAACGACGGACGGCGCGCGCGCGACGAATGTAAGTGTTTGGGATCCGCAGGCTCTCTCTCAGTTTGACTCGTTTCTTCTGATCACCATTGGCCTCTATTGGGGCATCTTGTTCGTAGGCGCTGCGTTTATGTTCGCGTTACGCCTGCTTGCGGGCGGGCCGGGCTTGACCACAGGGGGCGCCTTTGCGCTCGCGACGCTCGCCTTCGAAGCGGCATCCTTCAGCGCTGGCAGCAGCGCCTCGGCGCCGTGGTTTCTCAATCTGATCGCATCAGGTCCTTCGCGCTTGATTGCACTCGTGACGGTCTGCGTGCTTGGCCTTGCTTTCCTGCGGCAGATTTTGATGCTGCGCGATGAATCGCCGATTGCCGATCTCATGGTGCGCGTCGTGCAATATGCGCTTCTCATCGCGATCCCACTGATATTCTGGACGATCGGCCCGCCTGCCGCGCGCGCGGTTGTTGCGATTACGCTGGTCGTCTCGGGCGCTACGATTTGGCATGCGCGCCGCACTATGCCCGATGCGCTGCAGCTCGTGCCGCCGGGCTGGTGGCTCATTGTATTTGCCGCCGCCGCGGCCTTTGCCATCAGCGCGACCGGTTATGCCGGTGGCGGACCGCTCACCGAAATCCTTTTGCATGGCGCCTTCGTGGTCGGGGTGACGGTGCTGCTGTTTTCGGCGGCTGTTCCTGCGACCTTCTCGAGAGGCGTGCTCGAATACACCGCACCTCAGCCTGCGCCCGTGCCCGCCTTTGCGCGCGACGGCAGTGATCTCCCGGAACCTCCAGCGGCGCAGTTGCCGGCCAAGCGCAGCGCCGTCAGCGAAGGCAGCTATCAAGGGCTTTGGGATTGGTCGATCACCGATGACCGGCTCTACATCTCGCCGTCGATCGAACGCATGATGGGGCTTGCCGAAGGCGCGATCAAAGGCAAGGAGCGCTATTGGATCGCGCGCATCGTCGAGGAAGACCGCAAGGTCTATGTCGACACTTTTCATCACTATATCGAGCAGGGCAGTTCGTCCTTCGCGGTCGAGTTCAGAGTGCATCACGAGGATGGCGGCATAAGATGGCTGCAATTGCGTGCGACCGGCCTTGCCGGTGAAGGCGGGCGCGCCAGCCGCATCATCGGCATCGTGACCGACATCACCGCCGCCAAGGTTGCCGAGCAGAAGCTGGTTCACGACGCCTCGCATGATCCGCTGACCGGCATTGGCAATCGCACATTCATCATCTCCCACCTGGAGTGGGCGATCACCAATCGCCGCGAAAATCCGGTGATTGATCCCCCGACAGGGCAAGCGCTCAACCCTGTCCTCATTCTTCTTGATATCGACCGCTTCAAGGTGATCAACAGCGAGCTTGGCCGCGCCGCGGGCGACAAGCTTCTTAAGCAGATCGCGCGGTCAATCGAGCAGTCGCTTGGCGCGAATGAATTTGTTGCGCGTATCGGGGCTGATGAGTTCGCGATATTGCTGACGCCCCGCGCCGGCGAAGGCAATCGCCGCCCCGTAATGAAAGAGCCAGGCGAGATGACGAAGATTCTCGCCGAAGTGTTTGCCGAGCCGCTGGAGTTTGGCGAGCAAACGCTGACAGTCTCGGCGGCGCTCGCCTATGTCGAAATCGACGAGCATTTTGCACAAGCCGGTGAGGTGCTTGCGGAGGCTGAGCGGGCATTGAAGCGCGCGCAACATAGAGACGAGGGTGCCGTGCGCGCTCCTGCGATCGCGGCATTGCCGGCGCCCGGTCAGCCATCGCGGCGTACAGCGGTGCCAATCACATCTCCGGCACAAGCCGCGTTGGCGCGTGGGCTTGAGCGCATCGGACTGGAGGCGACGGCCGAGGAACAGGAAAAGGCGTTGTTCGAGGCAGATCTCCGCACCGCCATCCAGCGCGATCAGATGTCAGTTATGTTCGAGCCGATCATGTCGCTGGCCGATCGCACGCTCGCCGGCTTCGAAGCTTCTCTCCGCTGGCAGCACCCACAGCGCGGTGCTGTTCCTCCGGCATCTTTTCTTCTGGCCGCGGAATCGACCGGCCTCATCGTGACACTCGGGCGCTTTGCGCTGTCCATGGCGGCGATGCAGCTCTCGCAATGGCAAGCTCATTTCCCGCTGCGAAGTCCGCTATTCGTTTCGGTCGACATGTCGAGCCCACAGCTGCTCAACGCCGAGTTCGGCCGCGACATGTCGAGCGTACTGAACACGCTCAAGCTTGCACCCGCCTCCCTCGCAATCGAAGTGACCGAATCGCTCGCTTACGAAGGCCAAACGCACATCGCTGAGTTGCTCGATGCGCTTAGGTCGACAGGTGTGTCCATCGCGCTTGGCGATTTTGGTGAAGGCAATTCTAATCTCGCACGCCTGAAGGCTTTGCCGCTTTCCAGCGTTGTGATCAGCACCGATCTCACTGACCGCGCGCGCGCCAATTCGCGCGCTAATACAATGCTGCAATCGATGATTTCTTCGGCGCACGACAGCAAGCTCGCCGTCTGCGCCCGGGGCGTTGATAGCGAGGCCGCAGCACAAGCATCTCTTAAGCTAGGCTGCGCTCTCGCTCGGGGCCGCCTGTTCGGCGCGCCGATGAGCGCGGCTGATGCGCAGCGCTTTATCGCGATGAATTGGAAGGCCGAGGCGCCGGCGCGCGGCAAAACCGCCTAGCTATGCGTGGCCGGCCTGGCCGGACAGGTGATGCGGCTTGAAGCCGAGCGTGTTAATCGCACGAGCCCATTTGGTATCGAGATCCTGATCGAACAGCAAATCGGGATCGGCGTCGCAGTGCAGCCAGCCATTGGCGAGAATCTCGTTCTCGAGCTGGCCGGGCCCCCAACCTGCGTAACCGAGCGCGAGCATCGCTTTACTCGGGCCTTTGCCGGCAGCGATTGCGCGCAAAACATCGAGCGTCGCGGTGAGACCAATTCCAGGCCCGACATTCAAGGTCGAGTCGGCCATGGAATAATCAGCCGAGTGCAAGACGAAGCCACGTCCGGTTTCGACCGGCCCGCCGACCTGGATCGGCACGTTCGCATCGTTGCGCAGGATTGGCTCGATATTGAGCTGGCTCATGAGTTCCGGGAAGGTGATATGCGTCGCAGGCCGGTTGATGATGAGGCCCATCGCGCGCTCCTGCGTGTGCGAGCACATATAGATCACGGTGCGCGCAAAACGCGGATCGTCCATGGAGGGCATAGCGACAAGCAGCTTGCCAACGAGATAATCACGGGCCTTGACCCGGTCCGGACCCAAGCGCACAGAGATTTCCGACAAGCCACCCTCCACACGACGCCAACAGGCCTAATATTAGCGGACTTGAAGCCGCTTTCTACCGGACCGGCTGAAACGTGTGTGAGTAAGGCAAGCCCTGTGCCATCGAAAGCTCAATTTTTGCGCCCAACTTAGGGTCAAAGACCCGTGCGAGGTGAGCCCCGCGCCCGTTCCATTCTCTTGCCGGGCGAGCTAAATCTCTCCATCGGATCGAGATGAGAAAAGGAGCCGCCATGACCATCAAAGTCGGAGATAAGCTGCCGGAGGCCACATTCACCGCGATGACGGCGGAAGGTCCGCGGCCGATGACCACAGCTGAAGTGTTCGGCGGCAAGAAGGTCGCCCTATTCGCAGTGCCGGGCGCTTTCACGCCGACCTGTTCGGCAAAGCATTTGCCAGGCTATGTGAACAATTTCGATTCGCTCAAGAAGAAGGGCATAGACCGCGTCGTCTGCGTGTCGGTCAATGACGTTTTTGTCATGTCGGCCTGGGGCAAGGATCAGAAGGTGGGCGATAAGGTGCTTATGCTCGCCGACGGCAATGGCGCCTTCGCAAAGGCGATTGGCCTCGAGCTCGATGCCAAGGGTTTCGGCATGGGAACGCGCAGCCAGCGCTATTCGATGATTGTCGATAACGGTGTTGTGAAACAGCTCAATGTCGAAGCCGGCGGCGAGTTCAAGGTTTCGAGCGCCGAATACATGCTCGGCCAGCTGTAAACAAATCAACCTCCCCCTTGTGGGGAGGTCGAAATGCGCTCGGCTTCGAGCGCATTTCGGGTGGGGGTTAGCTCAGGATGGACGAAACCCTCTATCTGACCGAATACGACGTGGACTCTCCACGTGGTCCTTACGCAATCACGCTTGAAAGAACTTTGTCGAGCGAGCACCGCGACAATGCGAAGTATCAGAAAGTCAAACCCCCACCCGATCTGCCTTCGGCAGATCGACC
Source organism: Alphaproteobacteria bacterium (assembly GCA_049288095.1). GTDB lineage: Bacteria > Pseudomonadota > Alphaproteobacteria > CAWBKL01 > CAWBKL01 > CAWBKL01. Next base: position 11,140 of record JBAQHC010000666.1, read on the forward strand.
TCCCCACAAGGGGGAGGTTGATTAGTCGCTCAGTGCTTGAATCGCATTGCGCGCGAGTTCATCCGCGCGCTCATTGAGCGGGTCGCCATTGTGGCCCTTGACCCAATGCCAGCGCACGTGATGGCGCTCGAGTAACGGTTCTAATCTCTGCCAAAGATCGACATTCTTCACCGGCTTCTTGTCGGCGGTCTTCCAGCCGCGTGCCTTCCAGGCCTTGAGCCACTCATTCACGCCGCGCTGGAGATATTGCGAGTCGGTGTAAAGATCGACCTCGCAGTGGCCCTTCAGCGCTTCAAGCGCTGAAATCGCCGCCATCATTTCCATGCGGTTGTTGGTGGTGTTGGGCTCGCCGCCGGAGATTTCCTTCTTGGCTTTACCGTGACGCAGAATCGCGCCCCAGCCGCCGGGTCCGGGATTGCCGGAGCAGGCGCCATCGGTGTGAATTTCGACATGCTTGCGATGCGAATCAGACATCTAGGCCGTAATCTTTGGCGCTTTTTGCCGTCTGATGAAATTGTAGCTTCTGCAGATATTCGAGCGGATCCTTCGGTTTGACCAGCGCGCCGACTGGCTGCTCGAGCCAATCGAAGGTGCGCGTAAGCAAGAAGCGCAGCGCCGCCCCGCGCGCCAGAACCGGCAAAGCCGCGATCTCGGCGGGTGTTAAAGTACGGCGCGCCTGATAGCCCGAAACCATCGCGCGTGCCTTGGTGACGTTGAACTCGCCCTTACGCTCGAAGCACCAGGCATTAAGGGAGATCACGAGATCGAGCGCAAAGAGGTCGTTGCACGCGAAATAGAAATCGATGATCCCCGAAAGCTTGTCGCGCAGGAAGAACACATTGTCCGGGAAGAGATCTGCGTGAATGACACCGCTGGGCAAATCCTTCGGCCAGCGCTCCTTGAGATAGTCGATCTCGGTGCCGATGATTCCGCCAAGACCCGGCGAAATCTTGTTAGCGCGCGCACCGATGTCACGCGCAAGCTTCTTCCAGCCGACAAGACCCATAGCGTTCTCGCGGCGCAAAGAATAATCCGCGCCTAGACGATGGAGATCCGCGAGCGCACCGCCGACGGCACGCGTGTGCTCCGTTGTCCCGCGCGAAACCGACATGCCTTCAAGAAATGTCACGATCGCAGCGGGCCTGCGCTCAAGCTTGGCGATGGCCGAGCCGTTTTTCTGTTTGACCGGAAGCGGGCAGGGCAGCCCGCGCGCCGCCAAATGTTCGAGCAGACCAAGAAAGAACGGGAGATCTGCCTCGTTCACTCGCTTTTCGTAAAGCGTGAGGATGAAGCGCCCGCGCTCGGTTTCGAGCAAATAGTTGGAATTCTCGACGCCCTCGGCGATGCCTTTGAACGAGAGCGGAGCGCCGATGTCGTAGTGCGAGAGAAACTTGCCGAGCGCTTCTTCGTCGACTTGGGTATATACGGCCAAGGCGCTCTCCCTCAGGCCGTCAGCGCACGCGGCAGCTTGAATTGTACGGTCTCGCGCGTCACCTCGACCTCGCGCACCTCGATTTGATATCGCTTGGCGAAGGCATTCAAGACCTCGGTGACAAGGAGCTCCGGCGCTGATGCGCCCGCTGTAATGCCGATGCGGGAGGCGCCTTCAAATGCGGGCCAGTCAATCTCTTCGGCGCTTTCGATAAGGCACGGATTGCTGCAGCCCGCGCGCCGCGCAACTTCAACCAGCCGTACCGAGTTTGAGGAATTAGGTGAGCCGATCACCAAGATGTTGTCGCATTCCTCGGCGATGCGTTTCACTGACTCCTGCCGATTTGTCGTTGCATAGCAAATGTCGCCCTTGCGAGGCGCGATGATGTTCGGGAATCGGGCCTTCAAAGCATCGATGATCGCTTTGGTGTCTTCGACCGACAATGTCGTCTGCGTAATATAAGCAAGACGTTCGGGCGCGCGCGGCGCGAAGGAACGCGCGTCCTCGACCGTCTCGATCAGGTGGATCGCGCCGGCCGGTAATTGGCCCATCGTGCCGACGACTTCGGGATGGCCGGCATGCCCGACGAGTACAAGCTCGCAAGCATCGCCATGAAGCCTCGCGGCTTCGACATGCACCTTAGAAACCAAGGGGCAGGTGGCGTCGAGGTAAAACATGTTTTGTTCGCGCGCATAGGCGGGCACGGATTTCGGCACGCCATGCGCGGAGAAGATCACCGGCCGGCCGGGAACCACTTCGTCGAGCTCTTCCACAAACACCGCGCCCTTCGCCTCAAGGGTGGTGACCACATGCCGGTTGTGGACAATCTCGTGGCGCACAAAAACGGGCGCGCCGTATTTCTCGAGTGACTGCTCGACAATCTGAATCGCCCGCTCAACGCCCGCACAAAAGCCGCGCGGCGCGGCGAGAAGTATCTCAATTCGTGGGCGGGCGAATTCGGTCACGCGGGCTTGAACCACGGCTTCTGGGCTAAAACAAGAATATAGGGTGTTCGTTACTTGTTTGGGACCAGTCTAGGCCATAAGGTCGCGCCCGCTGGGCCGAATTTCCTCAACCCGGCGTGATCAGCCAAGCCTCCCGGAGCCGCTAATGGCCGACCCCACAATTGCGCAGCGCTCGCCCTATGCGGTCGAGGTCGAGGCAGGCAAGCCATATTTCTGGTGCGCTTGCGGGCAATCGAAGAATCAGCCTTTCTGCGATGGGTCTCATAAGGGGACCGAATTTACGCCGATGGCCTTCAAGCCGGCGCAGTCAGGGCGGGTGTTCTTCTGTGGCTGCAAGCACTCCAAGAACCGCCCGATGTGCGATGGGACGCATGCCAAGATTTAAGTGGGCCGTGACGGCAATTGCGCTGTTGGCGCCTGTGGCACTGTGGGGCTGCGGGACGCCTAACCCGATCCTTGAGCCTTGCCCGACATTTGGCATCTTGGGCGACGCCGAGCAGGCCACATCGTTCAATGGTGCCGGGCGCGATCTGACAAATGTTGCCTACCGCGCGACACTCTCCGCCGCTTCGCTCAAATGCTCCTACTCGAAGAGGGAGAGACGTGGGCAGACATCGCGGACCGTGAACGCCGACCTTAGCGTCAATCTGTCAGTGGAGCGCGGCCCGGCACTGTCTGACACGCAAATCACGGTGCCCTATTTCGTTGCAATAACGCGCGGCAAGAAATACGTGCTCGCCCGCGAGGAATTTTCGCAGACCCTTAACTTGGCGGCTGGCACGCGTGTCGCCTCTCAGGAAGAAGTTCCATTGTCGATTCCGCTCGCCAAGAACTTGAGTGGTGACAGCTACGAAGTCGTGGTCGGGATAAAGCTAACGCCAGATCAGCTTGCGTATAACCGCGCGCAGAAGGCGCATTGAGCTGAAGCGATGGACGGCGCGGCGGCCGAGTTCGAGCGGCGGTTTCAGTCAGCCATTTTAGCCAATCCATACAACTGCGAAATTCTCTCGCGTCTGCCCCGCCTTGGGCTTCCTGATGCGTGGCTTGTCTCGGGCTGCCTGTTTCAAACTGTCTGGAATGTTTTGGACCGAAATCCGCCGACGCACGGCATCAAGGATTACGACATCTTCTATTTCGATCCCGATACGTCTTGGGAAGCGGAAGACGCAAAGATCAAAGCTGCGGCGACACGGTTCGCCGACTTGAAAGTCGAGGTCGAGGTGCGCAATCAGGCGCGCGTTCATCTCTGGTATGAGCAGAAATTCGGCGTGCCGTGCCCGCAATTCCATAGGGCTTGCGATGGCATCGATCATTTCCTCAACACGTTCTCGATGGTCGGCGTTTCGCCCGAGGCAGATGGCTTGAAGCTTTATGCGCCTGTGGGCCTTGAGGACGTGTTCGCGCGCGTGATGCGGCCGAACCCACTATGGCGAGGGAATTCGCGGCGCGAGCGCTATGACGAAAAGGCCGCGCGTTGGAAGTCAGTTTGGCCGAGCCTGACGGTGTTGCCGTGGAGTGAGCAGGCGGCGTGAACTCTGTTCCCTCTCC
>JBAQHC010000667.1:0-1691 GCA_049288095.1 Alphaproteobacteria bacterium
CAGTTATAACGATGGGTCTTAAGTGAGAATCACAGATTTTAATAAGCCCCTGGCACTCTTCCTTTGAAAGATACCGCAACCTCCGGTTATTCTCTTTCAGGAATTTTACTTTCCTGATCCGCTTCAAGGTTGCCTCTTCAACCATCTCCCATTCAACAGCCTTGGTAAACATATGCTTCAATGTAGCAAGTAATCTGTTCGCCGTCGCTGGTTTGTTCCCCTTCTTGGGCCTCTCGATCCCTTTAACCGTGGTGGACGTGTATCCATCCTGCAATCTCTCGCTTTGGTATTGCTCCAGGAGCATAGGGTTGAATTGTCTTAGGGGAATTTGACCAAAGGCTTCGGTTAATTGGTCGATGAAATATTTCTTACTTTTAAAACTTTTCTGTCTCTCTGCCCATTTCTTATATTCACCGGCAAGCCCGCTAAAGGTATGGTTCGCTATCCTTCGCCTTATCTCCGGTTGTTCCCCGTTCTTAATTTCATTCCTTCTCTGAATCAGCAGATTATCAGCTTCCTTGAATTTATCAGAGTGAGAAGATTCCCGGATGATCTTACCGTCAAGTCCGGCATACCGTATCCAGTAAACGTTTCCCCTTTTGTAGATCCCCTTTGTTTTACTTTTTCGCTTTTCCATGCTTCACCTCTTTCCTCTGCGCTGGTTCCTTAAGAGCAAAGGCGTTATTGGAAATAGACTGGATGAGCGCCACTGGTTTCCCGTTCTTGGTTACTACCACTTCTTGCTTAGTGGATTCAATTTCAGAGATTATCTGAGTGGCCCTTTGCCTCAATTCAGTTACCGTGATGAACCTCATAAAACTGATATCTCCCTTCGATAGCTATAATTATAGGCATAAAAGTATAAGTCTGTCAAGAACTATTTTTAGACCTGTTGTGCACAATTTAGGGCACAGCTTCCCGTAAGGCGTTAATTCATTAGTCATTTTTTTACACGGCGTATGATGTACAATCATGAGGCCACCCCCCTTAATTTTGCCACTTTCAAGACAGGGATAGGCTTTCTTGCCTGGCTTTCCATCCATCTCTCGATATCCCTCTTCCTAAATCGGGTGTATCTGCCCACCTTCAGGAAGGGAATGGTCCTAAGAGAAACCTGCTTATAGACCCAACACGCATCAACACAGAGATATTCTGCCAGTCCCTTTACATCAAAGATAGTGTCCTTTTCGTTCGATCCTGCGTGATGGGTTAGCATAGGCTTGATGATCTCTGAAACTCTCTGAGCAATGGCCTCTATATCCTGCGGTTCAATGTCAAACTTCACTCTTAACCCCATCCATGATCTTACTAAGGCACTCCTGACAAGCCTTCTTCTCGATCCATCCCACCTGATCCGGTATCTCAATAGGGGAAAGGTTCTTTTCAAGGCCCCAGGCATGGCAGAGGAAGCACTGACCTAGCCTTGGCACTCTTCCAGGGTTACTTAGCGGCTGCTGTTCCATCCTTCGTCCTCTCTTCTCTGCACCTCTGGCAGAAGAAATACTTCCAGGCCCCCTCATTGACCGGATCGCTGGAGGCTTCCATGGTATAGGGTACACCGTGTCTTGGACATCTCGGAATGATCGCCTTACCCAAACCTGCACCCTGGATTGTCTTACTTGCCCTTTTCATAGAATTGCACCCAATTTCTGCGCGTGTTCTGCGGTTGTATGACTTTTGTTGCACTTTCC
>JBAQHC010000668.1:0-10876 GCA_049288095.1 Alphaproteobacteria bacterium
GAGCAAGGCCGCGCCGATCTCGATCAGTTCTTCGTTTTCCACCCCTGGCTTTATCTGTTTCTCGTGCCCGCCGTCGCGATGCGGCTTTGGGCCGAGGAATACAAGACCGGCACGGTCGAGTTGATCATGACCTTGCCGCTGCCACTGCCCTCGCTCGTGCTCGGCAAGTTCCTCGCGGCCTGGGCGTTTACGGGGCTCGCGCTCGTGCTGACATTTCCCATGTGGGTGACGGTCAATGTGCTGGGCCACCCGGACAATGGCGTGATTTTCGCGGGTTATGTCGGCAGCTTCTTGATGGCAGGCGGCTATCTCGCAATCGGCTCCTGCCTTTCGGCGGTCACCAACAACCAGGTGATTGCGTTCGTCCTCGCGGCGGCCGTTTCGTTTCTTCTGACAATTTCGGGCGTGCCGCTCGTTACCGATGCGCTGTCGGGCTTTCTGCCCGGCGCCCTGCTTTCGACCTTCTCATCGCTCAGCTTTCTCGCGCATTTCGCGGCGATCAGAACCGGGGTAATTGAGCTGAAAGACGTCGTCTTCTTTCTTTCGACGATTGGCGTTTTCCTTTGGATCAATCTAATCCTCGTCGATCTCCGGCGCGCGGCATGAGGCAAAGATGACCCGGCGCGGCGCGGCCCTTCTTAGCATTTTGCTCCTCATCGTGAGTTTCATCGCGCTCAATGTCGCCTCAAGCGCGCTGTTCAGGAGCGTGCATCTCGACCTCACGGCCAATCAGCTCTACACGCTGTCGCCTGGCACCAAGCGCCTGCTTTCGAAGCTCAGGGAGCCGATCACGCTCCGGCTCTACTTTTCGGAAAAACTCTCAGCCGACTATCAGCAGATCAACTCTTATGGCCAGCGCGTGCGCGATCTGTTGCAGCAATTCGCGGACTACGCGCATGGCAATCTGATCCTCAATTTCGTCGATCCCGAGCCCTACAGCCCGGAAGAGGAAATGGCCGAGGCTTACGGTCTCACTGGCGCGCAAACCGAGTCCGGCGAGCGTGTGTTCCTAGGGCTTGTCGGCACCAACCAAGTCGACGGCAAGGAAGACATTCCGTTCTTCTCGCCCGACCGGGAGATCTATGTCGAATATGATCTCGCTTCGCTCATCTCGCGGCTTGCAACACCCGATAAGCCCAAGCTCGGCGTCATCACCAGCCTGCCGCTCGAAATGGGGCCTGGCGGCTATATGGCCGTGCTGCAAGGCCAGCAACCCAACCCTTATGTCATCTACACGCAGCTCAAGCAGAATTTCGATGTGCAGGTGCTCGACAAAGATTTACGCGTGATCCCGGAGGGCATTCAAACTCTCCTAATCGCGCACCCCGTCGGTCTCACCGCCCAAACGCTTTATGCGATCGATCAGTTCGCGCTCAAAGGCGGGCGCCTCATCGTGCTTGTCGATCCCTATTCCGAGACGTCCGCTGGGCAGAGCATGGGTGGCCAACAGCCGCCGGGCAGCGCAACGGTTTCCGATTTGAAGCCGCTGCTCGCCAATTGGGGCGTCGATTACGACCCGGGCTCAGTGGTGCTCGATCGCCAACGCGCGGTTCCGGTGCAATTTGGGCAAGGTGATCAAGGCGCGGTGTTGCCCTATTACGCGTGGCTCCGGCTCACCGGCAAAGACATCAACCGCAAAGACCTCATCACCGGCGATATCGATACGATCCAACTTGCTTCGGCCGGTTCGCTGACTCCCGCCAAAGGCGCCACTACTAAGTTTGAGCCACTACTGACCTCCAGCACTGACGCGCAGAAGACGCAATCGATGGTCTTGCAGTTTGGCGGCGATCCCCAATCGCTGATGAACTCGTTCAAGAGTGACTATAAAAGCTACGTCATCGCGGCGCGGGTATCAGGCCCTATCAAGACCGCTTATCCCGATGGGCCGCCGCCTGAGCCTGCAAAGCCAGCGGACGACAAGAATGCAAACGGAGAGACGAAACCGGCAACACCGCCAGAGCCGCTGCCGCCCCAGATCAAAGAGGGCAAGTCGCCGCTCAATCTGATCATCGTTGCGGACGCAGATCTCCTGGAGGATCGATTCTGGGTAAACGTGCAGGACTTCCTTGGTCAGAAGGTCGCCCAGCCGACCGCGGGCAATGGCTTCTTCATCGTCAACGCGGTTGATCATTTGATGGGGTCGGACGACCTGATCTCGCTCCGCAGCCGCTCGCGTTCCGACCGTCCGTTCACGGTGGTGCAAGCGATCGAACGGCGCGCGCAGGATCGCTATCGCGCGCAGCAGCAAGAGCTTCAGGCTAAGGTCGACGACACCGAGCAGCGCTTGAAGGAGCTCCAACGCGCTTCACCCAAGCCGGCTGGTTCGCTCGTCGAAGAAGACAAATCGACAGGCCCGGTGCTCTCTGCCGCGCAAGAACAGGAGATGCACAAGTTCGAGGCCGAGCTCATCAAGACGCGGCGTGCGCTGCGGGAAGTGCAGCGTGAGCTGCGGGCTGACGTCATCACGCTCGGCGACTGGGTGAAGTTCCTCAATATCGCATTCATGCCGATCGTGGTTGCAATCGGCGCTGTCCTGCTGGCAATGGCGCGGCGGCGCCGGCGGATTGCAGCGCGCCAGGCGGCGGCAAAGTCGGGGGCCATGTGATGTTTGCCTCCCAGCCGCCCTATATGCGCCGGGTCTATAAGCTTGTGATCGCGACGATCGCGCTCGTGGTTATCGCGATCGTCTCGGTGATGTTGACCCGCGCGCCGAGCCATATGGCGGCGAAGCCCGAGCCGTTTTTCCCGGCGCTCGGTGCCGAGGCGCAGCAAATCCGGCGTATTCATCTGCAAGATAAAACGAATAAGACCGACTTGGCTTACGCGCCGGAGACAGGCTGGGTTGTCATCGAGAAAGACAGCTACAAAGCCCGCAACGATAAGATCCAGTCGCTGATTCAAAACCTGCGCGAGCTCGAGCGGTTCGAGAAGCGCACTTCCGATCCCAAATGGCAGAAGCATCTCTTACTGACGGACCCGCGCGAAAAGGATGGCGAGGCCGAACTCGTGCAGTTGCTTGACGGGAACGGCAAACCGCTCGCCGAGCTGCTTGTGGGCGTCAATGCCGATGTCGATCAGGCGAGCGGAAAGGCGCAAATCTTTGTGCGCAAGCCGGGCGACAATCAGGTGTGGCTCGCACGCGGGGCAGGGCTTTCGCCGCTTTCTGCAGATGGTGGCGATTGGCTCGATACTTCGATCATCGATGTGCCGAAATCGCGCATCGCGCGCGTCGATGTCGCCGTGCAAGGCGCGTCGCCTTATGCGGTCGTCCACGCTAAACCAGACGACGAAAACTTTAGCGTCGAGAACATGCCGGCGGGCATGAGGCTCAAGACCGAGACCGGCGCGAATGGCGTTGGAACGTTCCTTGGCGGCCTTTCGCTTCGTGATGTTGCCGGTTCCGACCGCATCACTTTTACGCCGGATGCGAACTCTGCGACTTTCCTTATGTTCAACGGACTCAAGATCAGGGTCGAGACAACGAAGCTCGGCAACGACACCTGGGTGCGCCTTATCCCATCGACGACGGATAAGGCGGACGATCAGGCTAAGCGTGAAGCTGCCGATCTTGCACGTCGCCTCTCACCCTGGGTGTTCGAGATCGAAAGCTGGAAGGCTAGCCAGCTTGAGACCAAGCTCGATTCGATTATCGAGCCGGTGAACGCGCCGAAGTCGACCCCCGATGCCGAGATCATCCCGCCTGCTTCAACAAGCGCTGCCGGTGCGCATGGTGACAACAAAGCTGCGCTAAAGGGCGATAAGGCTGACAGCAAGATGTTAGCCAAGCCGTCGCATGCCGAGACGAAGAAGCCGGACAAGCATTCCGACAAAATAGCTCCTACCTCGTCGGGTGACGACTCAATGAAGTCAAAGAAGCCGTGATGGTTGAACGCGCCGCCGGCTAGCGGGGCATGCTGACGACAAGCGGATCGGCGAATGCACCGGGATCCGCCGAGAGCGGCGCAGCCTGCATCTGATCGACATCGCCAGCCCAGGCAACGCCTAGGACTGGGCCAACACGATCCTCCTGAAGCACCGCGGCATAGCCGAAGCGGTGGCGATCTGTCTGATCGAGCGTGTGCTCGAAGGTTGCTCCTGAACCAGACCACTGGCCGAGGGCCGCCGCATCATCGACGACGTGGCTGTAGCGGGCAGAGCGGCCGGCATTCTCGCCGCCGCCAATGTGAACCATGTTCATCTTGTCGAACGGGAACAGCCACAGCGTGGCTTTGCCGGTTTCTGACCCCGTAAGCGCCCCGGGCGCAGCCGGCACCTCGACCGAGACCGAGTCCTCTTTCACTTCGATTGTGAGTGGCACGAGCGCGGCAGTCATCTCGCGCTGGGCGATCTGGCGCAGCACCTCAGCGCGCTCGCCGCCTACAGCACTGATCATGCCGTCGATGACCATTTGGGGGGTAAAAACCCGCCCCGCCTGCGAGCGCTTGGAATATTCGATTTGGCGATGCGTGTTGGCGGGGCGGGCGAGCGTGTCACGCCAGCCGAGGTAGTCCCAATAGTCTACCGGGAAGGTCAGCGCGAGCACGTCGGGGCGCTCTGCGAGCTCGGATTGCAATTGGTCCGCCGGTGGGCAGGAAGAGCAGCCCTGGCTGGTATAGAGCTCGACCAGCACCACGCGCTGGCTCTTGTGCTGCTGGGCATAGGTCTCAGCGTTAAGGGCTGTCGGGCCGATGGCTAAGGCCGCCGCGCCCAGGAGGCCGAAGGCCCCGAAACGCCAAGAAGCATTTTTTTCGCCGGAAGGGGAACTCACCATAACGCCCAAGCTAAGGTCACCCGTCGCGGGCGGCGAATCAAAACAGCTTGAACCGCTGCCTCATCCAATCAAGCCGCCTTGATCAGGTTACGCAACACATAGTGAAGAATTCCGCCATTCTTCAAATAATCGAGCTCATCCAAGGTATCGATCCGACACAAAAGCTCGATCTCGCGGGTTTTTCCGTCCTTGCCGGTGACCTGGGCCTTAACTTTTTCCCGCGTCTTAAGATTGGCGAGGCCTTTGATCGTCACGGTCTCGGCGCCAGTAAGGCCTAGGCTCTGGCGGGTTGCCCCACCGGTGAACTCGAACGGCACGACGCCCATGCCGATGAGGTTGGAGCGGTGGATGCGCTCGAAGCTTTCGGCGATCACGGCGCGCACGCCCAATAGCACCGTGCCCTTGGCGGCCCAGTCGCGCGATGAGCCTGTGCCGTATTCCTTGCCGGCGAAGATGACGAGCGGGGTGCCCTCGCGCTGGTAGAGCATTGCGGCGTCGTAGATCGGCATCTCTTGACCATCTGGATAGTGGATGGTGTTGCCACCTTCCTTGCCGCCGAGCATCTCGTTCTTGATGCGGATATTGGCGAAGGTGCCGCGCATCATCACTTCGTGATTGCCGCGGCGCGCGCCGTAGGAGTTGAAGTCTGCCGGGCGGACCTGATGCTCGACGAGATAGTGGCCGGCTGGCCCGTCCTTCTTGATCGAGCCGGCGGGGCTGATGTGGTCGGTGGTGATCGAGTCGCCAAAGAGGCCCAGCACGCGCGCATTCACGATGTCGCCGACGGGCTTTGGGTCCTTCGACATGTTCTCGAAATAGGGCGGGTTCGCCACATAGGTGGAGCCCGGATCCCAGCCATAGGTCATCGAGCCGGCGACAGAGATTTTCTGCCAATTGGCGTCGCCCTTGAACACATCGCCATAACGCGACTTGAACATTTCAGGCGTCACGGAGGCGCGCACCGTCTCGGCGACTTCCTGATTGCTCGGCCAAATGTCTTTGAGGAACACCGGTTGGTGCTTCGCGTCATAGCCGAGCGGTTGCGTGGTGAGATCGAGCTTCACTGTGCCAGCGATCGCGTAGGCGACGACGAGCGGCGGCGAGGCGAGATAATTCGCGCGTGTCAGCGGGTTGACGCGCCCCTCGAAATTCCTGTTGCCCGAAAGCACCGAGCACACCGCGAGATCATTTTTCGAGATCGCTTCGGAGATGTTGTCGGACAGGGGACCCGAATTGCCAATGCAGGTCGTGCAGCCATAGCCGACGAGGTTGAAGCCGAGCTTGTCGAGATCGGCTTGCAGGCCAGACTTTGCGAGGTATTCGGAAACGACTTGGCTTCCCGGCGCGAGCGAGGTTTTCACCCACGGCTTGACCTTAAGGCCCCTCGCTGCGGCTTTGCGTGCAACCAATCCTGCCGCGACCATCACGTAAGGGTTCGAGGTGTTGGTGCAGGAAGTGATCGCGGCGATGACGACATCTCCGTGGCCAAGCTGCTGATCCGTGCCCGGAATACCCACGCGCTGATGCGCCCGGTCACCCATCTTGTAATCCTTGACGAGTGCCTGTGCGAAATTCTCCGGCACGTCCTTGAGCGTCACGCGGTCCTGCGGGCGCTTCGGGCCGGCCATGGAGGGCACCACGGTGCCAAGGTCGAGCTCGAGCGTATCAGTGAAGATTGGGTCCGGCGTTTGCGCCGTGCGGAACATGCCCTGTTCTTTGGCATAGGCCTCGACCAACGCGACGCGTTCGGGCGAGCGGCCCGTCGCCTTCAGATAGCGGATGGTTTCGGCGTCGATCGGAAAGAATCCACAAGTCGCGCCATATTCTGGCGCCATATTGGCGATTGTCGCTTGATCCTCGATTGGCAGCGAATCAAGCCCAGGCCCAAAGAACTCGACGAATTTGCCGACGACGCCTTTCTTGCGCAGCATTTGCGTGACGGTGAGGACGAGGTCGGTCGCGGTCGTACCCTCCGGCATCTTGCCGGTGAGCTTGAAGCCGATCACTTCGGGAATGATCATCGAGATGGGCTGGCCGAGCATCGCAGCTTCGGCCTCGATGCCGCCGACGCCCCAGCCGAGCACGGAAAGCCCGTTGACCATGGTCGTATGGCTATCGGTGCCGACGAGGGTGTCCGGGTAGGCCACGGTCGAGCCGTCGGGCGCCTTGCTGGTCCAGACTGTCTGCGCGAGATATTCGAGATTGACCTGATGGCAAATGCCCGTGCCGGGCGGCACGACGCGGAAATTGTTGAAGGCCTGCGCGCCCCAACGCAGGAATTTGTAGCGCTCCTGGTTGCGGCTGTATTCGAGATCGACATTGTGCTTGAAGGCCACGGGCGTGCCGAACTCATCGACCATCACCGAGTGGTCAATGACGAGATCGACCGGCGCCAGTGGATTGATCTTGCGGCTATCGCCGCCGAGCTTGCTCATCGCATCGCGCATCGCGGCAAGATCGACAACAGCTGGAACGCCGGTGAAATCCTGCATCAACACGCGGGCGGGGCGGAAAGCGATCTCTCGGTCGGAGGATTTCTGCTTCAGCCAATCGGCCATCGCCTTGATGTCGTCGACAGAGACTGTGCGCTCATCCTGATGCCGCAGCAGGTTTTCCAAGAGCACCTTGAGCGAGAAGGGCAGGCGGCTGAAGTCGGCGCCAACCGCTTGGCCGGCAACCTTTAGGCTAAAATAGACGTAGCGGTCGCGCCCGACATTCATCGTGCGGCGGGTCTGCAACGTGTCTTGTCCGAGACTGGTCAAGGAATCGCCCCTGAGGCTAGGAGGAATGCCTAAAAGCAACGCGGGAACGGGAACGATCGCGAGCTTGGCGGGCCATGATTAACGGGTAACTAAAGCTATAGAGCCGAACGTCGAGGGTGCGAAGGTCGCCCTAGCCATAAGTTTCCGCGATCGCCCGTTTGGACGGAGCGGCCCCTTGTCGCGCATCACGCCGTTGCTGCAAAAGGAGCTTGATGCGCCGGCTCATCTAGCCGGCAGTTAGCAGCAGGCAAATGACCATCCTTCTTGAAGTCGCCGATCTTGGTTGCGTGCGGGGCGGGAAGCCGGTGTTCGGCGGTGTCAGCTTTCGGCTGGAAAGCGGAGCCGCCCTCGTCGTTCGCGGCCCGAATGGCAGCGGCAAGTCGAGCCTCTTGCGCCTCTTGGGTGGGCTCGCTCGCCCTGATCAGGGTGCGATCTCGCTCGATATCGGCGAAGGCCGGGTGCTGGTCGAAGAGCTCGGGCGCCATTCGCATCTCATCGGCCACAAGGGCGGCATAACTGACGCGATGAGCGTTCAAGCCAACCTGCGCTTCCAAACAGAGCTGTTGGGTGGCAGTCCGCTACTCATCGATGCGGCGCTCACAAGACTTGGCCTTATACCGATTGCGCACCAGCGGGCACAGACGCTCTCAGCCGGCCAGCGCAAGCGCCTTGCGCTTGCGCGCCTTATTACTGTGCCTCGCCAGCTATGGCTGCTCGATGAGCCCCTGGAATCACTTGATGCCGAGGGCGAGGCTCTTGTGCAAACACTGCTGGGCGAGCATTGCGCCTCGGGCGGAATCGCGCTGGTCGCAACGCATGGTAGCGCGCCGCGCGCCGCGCGCTTAGAGCTTGCACTGATCCCCGAGGAGCGCATCGCCGCATGAGCCAGGCGCAACCCCTCATGGCCCTCGTTACGCGCGATCTCAGGCTTGCGTTCCGGACAGGCGGCGCGGGGCTCTCACTGGCTTTCTTCCTCCTGGTGGTTGTGCTCCTGCCGTTCGCTGCCGGCACTGACCCGGCGCTCATGAAGCGGATCGGGCCGGGCGTCATCTGGATCGCAGCGTTGCTCGCGGTGCTCTTGACGCTCGAGCGCCTGTTCCAGGCGGATCTTGAAGCCGGTGTGCTCGATCTTCTCGCTGCCGCGCCGGTCTCTTTCGAGCTTCTTGTTCTGGCAAAGACGTTGGCGCATTGGCTCGCGATCGGAGTGCCGCTGACCTTGCTCGCCATTGTCGCCGGACTGCTCTTGGGCCTTTCGCTTGATGCGGCGCTCGCGCTTGCCTCGACGTTGCTTATCGGAACGCCCGGCCTGAGCTGTACGGGCGCTATTGCCGGTGCGCTGACGGCGGGGGTTCGCCGTGGCTCGCTTCTGCTTACCCTGCTCGTACTGCCGCTTTATGCGCCGTTCGTGATTTTCGGCGCCGGCGCAGCAACCCTCGCCGCAAACCCGGCCCCGCCTGAAACGCCATTTCCAGCGCTCCTGCTTCTCGGCGCATGCAGCCTCATGGCGGCCTTCACAGCGCTCATACTCATGCCCAGTGCCGTCAAGTCGCAGCTCGATTGAGGCGCTTGCTCCACACCGCCCCAAGGACCACCATCCCGCCCGATGTTAACGTTCGCGAACCCGGCAAAATTCATGGCGCTGTCGGCACGGCTGCTGCCGTGGCTCTTGGCGCTGACGGCAATCTCCTTTGCCGCAGGTCTGCCGCTCGCCTTGGTCTTCTCGCCTCCCGACTACCAACAGGGCGAGGCCGTGCGGATCATCTACATCCATGTGCCGGCAGCCATCCTCTCCATGCTGGTTTACGCCGTGATGGCGGTCGCTGCGTTTTCGCATCTGGTCTGGCGCGCACCGCTCGCCGACATCACCGCCGAATGCGCCGCGCCCATGGGTGCCGTTTTCACGGCTGTCGCGCTTGCCACCGGCATGCTTTGGGGCAAGCCGATGTGGGGCGCGTTCTGGGTATGGGATGCCCGACTCACCTCGGTCCTGGTCTTGTTTTTCATCTATCTCGGCGTCATTGCGCTCCGGCAATCGATTGAGGATGAAGCCAAGGCGGCGCGCGCGAGCGCAATCCTAACGCTTGTCGGCACGATCAACCTGCCGATCATCCATTTCTCGGTTTACTGGTGGAACACTCTGCATCAGCGCTCGAGCCTACTTCGCGAGGGTGGGCCATCGATCGCGCCGTCGATGCTGTGGCCGCTTCTCATCATGATGCTTGCCTATATGGCGCTGTTCGCAACGGCACTGATGCTCCAAATGCGCACGATGATCATCCGTAGACGCATCAAATCTTCGGCCGGGCGCGGGGGCTCGCGCGCCGTCATCCGCGAGGCGGACGCCCATGCTTGAATGGCTCAATATGGGCGGTTACGCAGCCTTCGTTTGGCCCGCCTATGCCATCGCTGCCTTGGGGCTTGGCGGTATCTTGATTTTGGCGCTCCGGGCACATTCGCGCGCCTTGCGCGAACTTGAGGCGAAGGGCGGCGACGGCAAGGCATGAGCGCGGTCTCGTCCCGCGCGCTGGCTTTTGCGCCGCTTCTTGCGCTGCTTGCGGCGGGAGCCATTTTCAGCTTCGCGGTCATGCACGGCACGCCGACGCGGCCCTCGGCTCTTATTGGGCGCGAGGCTCCGCCACTCACGCTGCAGAAACTCGATGGGGTTGCAGTGCCGGAGCTTACCGCTCAGGACCTCTTGGGCCACACAACCGTCGTCAATTTTTGGGCGAGCTGGTGCTCGCCGTGCCGGCTTGAGCACCAGGCCCTTATGACGCTTTCTCTGCGTAAGGATCTGACCCTTGTCGGCATCGCCTACAAGGACGATGGGGCCGAGGCGCGCTCGTTCCTCGAGCATTTGGGTAATCCGTTTTCCCGCATTGGCCTTGATCCTCAGGGCCGCACGGCTTTCGATTGGGGCGTTTCGGCCGTGCCCGAGACATTCGTCATCGGGCCCGAGGGCCGAATCCTCGCGCACGAAGAAGGTCCGCTTACGGACGATGCGATCAAACGGCTAGGTCTTGTGCCCAAATAACTCCGGGCGAGGGGTTATTTGCGCTTACCCTTTCCCTTGCCCTTCTTGCCCTTTGACTTCGAATCGTCCTCAGGTCCGCTCGCTGCAGCAAGCAGGGTGAGCATTTTGAGGAATTCGCCGCGCTTGCCGGATGGAAGCGGCGCCAGCACTTTATCTTCGGCCTTCTTCACGCGGCCCAACACAGTCGCGAGCGCGCGCTTGCCGGAAGTTGTAATCGTCACTGAATTTGCACGCGCATCATCATCGGTGCGGCGGCGGCGCAACAACTCCTTCTTGAGCATGCGGCTGATCATGTCGGCAAGTGTCGAG
>JBAQHC010000669.1:0-1872 GCA_049288095.1 Alphaproteobacteria bacterium
GCAGCTCACCGATTTCGTTTCGCCATCGCCGACCGACTATTACTTCGGCAAGCGGCGGCTCGGCGTTGAGATCCGCGATGACTATGGCCGGCTCATTCAAGCGCAAGAAGGCGTGCTCGGTGCGCTACGCTCTGGCGGCGATAATTTCGGCGGCGGCGAAGGCTTGACCGTCGTGCCGACCCGCACGGTCGCGCTCTATTCAGGGCTTGTCGCCGTGAACGGGCAGGGCATTGCGCATGTCAAGCTCGACATCCCCGATTATGTCGGTTCGCTGCGGCTGATGGCTGTTGCCTTCAACGACAAGCAAGTTGGTGAGGCCGACACGCAATTGATCGTTCGCGATCAAGTGGTCGCCGATCTCACCTTGCCGCGATTCCTCGCGCCCAAAGATAAAGCGAGCGCCACTTTGCTCGTCGACAATGTCGAGGGACCGGCCGGCAATTATCACATCGATGTTACGACCAAGGGCGCCGTTGCGCACGACAAGGTGAGTTTCTCGCTCAATCTCGGCGCCAAGGCGAAGCAGATTGTCAGTGTACCAATGGTGGGCGGGGAGCCCGGCATCGGCACGGTAACGCTCGACCTGTGGGGGCCGGGCAATATCCGCTTCACGCGCAATTGGCCGATCGAAGTGCGGCCGGGCCAGCGCCCGGTGACAACGGAGCAAGTAGCGGAGCTTGGGCCGGGTCAAACGCTCACGCTCGCGCGCTCGCTGTTCACCGGCTACTACCCGGGCACGGCGAAAATGACAGTCTCGCTGGCATCGAACCGCGCTTACGACGTGCCGGCATTGCTCCGATGGCTCGACCGCTATCCCTATGGCTGTATCGAGCAGACGACGAGCCGCGCCTATCCGCTGCTGGTCTTCAACGATCTCGCGGCGCAGGCGGGCGTTGCGCAGGATGTCGGCATCAAGGTGCGTGAGCAAAACGCGATCGACACCGTGCTCGACATGCAAACCGGCTCCGGCAACTTCTCGATGTGGGGCTGGGGCGGCGATGCGGCCTATGATTGGCTCTCCGTCTACGCGCTCGATTTCCTGATGAACGCGAAACAGGCAGGCTATGTCGTGCCGCAAGATGCGCTTAACCGCGGTAATAGCTGGCTGCACGGGACGGCTGCGCAAAACTGGGAGGGACACGACATCCGGTCTTACGCCATGTATGTGCTGGCGCGGCAGGGCGCGATCAACCTCTCCGATCTGCGCTATTACCACGACACCGAGCTCGGCAATATTTTAACGCCGATGGCGGCGGCGCATTTGGGTGCCGCCCTTGCGCAAATGGGTGATCGCAGCCGCGCGCACTCCTCGTTCTCGAAAGCGGTTGATCTTGCAAGCAAGCCAATCGCGGCGAAGAACATGCCGGCCTATGGCTCGGATCTCCGCGAAGTTGCGGGCGTTACCGCGCTTGCGGCGCAATCCGGCGAGACGGATCTCTTGCCGCGCCTCTTTGCCCGCACGCAGGAGCTCTCGAACGGCGTTGAAGACACCTCGACGCAAGAGAAAGCGTGGATGCTGCTGGCGGCTTCCGCGCTGTCGAAATCGCAGGGGCCGCTTTCGATTGCTGTGAAAGGTGTGGCTTCAATCGGCAAGGGCCCGGTCTATCTCGCGGCGCTGACACCGGGCACGGCCGATGGCGTTGAAGTACGCAACACCGGCAATGCAAAGGTCTGGTACACGGTTGCGATCGATGGAACGTCAATCGTTCCGCTGCCGGCGATGAGCAAGGGCGTCACGATCACCAAGAGCTATTACACGATGGATGGCCAGCCGGCTTCGCTTGCAACGCTCAAGCAAAGCCAGCGCGTCATCGTGGTGATCCAGGGTCATATGCCCGACATCAGCGAACGCACGATGGGTGTGATCGATCT
>JBAQHC010000670.1:0-1976 GCA_049288095.1 Alphaproteobacteria bacterium
CGGCCGAAGTCGTCAAATCGCTGGCCGCAATCGTGCTCTATCGCACAAGCGCCCCTCAAGCTGCGCAATCGTGAGTTTTCATGCTGAAGATTATCTCAATTGTTTTCGTCGTTTTGGTCGCAGCCTATTTCTGCGCCGCGCTCGGCCTCACCTATTGGCCTGATCCGATCTTCAAGAACGCGCCGTCTTTGATGCCCGAGCAAGTCGAAGCGATCAAGGCCGCAAGCAATACAAATGCACAAAGTTTCACGTTCAGCGAGCGCCGCTTTGCGGTGCGTGACGGCGCCGAAATCTTTGCTCGCGTCTTTGGTGCGCAGTCGCACACGACCATCCTCTTGGTCCATGGCGTCGCATCGGACGGGGCGGCACTTATTCGACCCGCCGGTCTTCTACGCGATGCAACAAGCGCGCGGGTGATCGCCATCGATTTGCGCGGCCATGGCAATTCTTCCGGCCCCGCATGGGATCTCGATCATGTCGGCAAATATGATGATGATCTTGCCGATATTGCCGGCGTGCTTCGCAAGGAGGATCCGAACGCCAAGATCATTCTTGCAGGCCATTCTATGGGCGGCGGCATTGTGCTGCGCTATGCGCTCAAGAGCGACGCCCCAGCCATTGACGGCTATCTGTTGTTTGCGCCTCTCTTGGGCACCGGCGCGCCGACGATGCGCACCCAGGGCACCGCCGGCAATGCCAGCAATGGCGCCAATTTCACGCATTTTCGCGCGCCCCGGCTATTCGGCGTGCTCATGCTGAATTTGGTCGGCATTCAGGCACTCAATCACTTGCCAATTCTCTATTTCAATCAGCCGCCGAAATACCCGGCCTATGGCTTCGCCGCGCTTTCGAGCATGCAGCCCAACGCGCCAAAGGATTATCGCGCGGCCTTCGCGGCTATCAAAGCGCCGCTCCTGCTTGTCGCCGGTAGCAAGGACGAAGCGTTCATTGCATCGGCCTATCCGGCGGTCGTCAGACAATACAGCCGCGGCGATGCGATCATCGTCGATGGCGCAACACATAACAGTGTGCTGAGCGATCCGCGCGCGATTGATGCAGTAAAGACCTGGCTAATGTTGGGCGATCAAGCCCAGAAACCACGGTAAACCTGGAGGCAAATATGAACTCGCCGAATTTGGTTGCTTGGATAGCCACCCATCTCGACTTCATCATCCTCATCGTTAGTTTAATGTTCGTCGCGCCGTTCCTGAATGCGTTGGCACGCGCCGCAACTCCCACTCTACCGTCGGTTTCCCTTTGGCCGGGAGCGCGTATCTTTTGCTCCGTCGTTGGCGTTGCTTTCACCGTCGTGTTCGTCAAGTCGCTCATAGCGGCAATCGAGCGGAGTAACGCAGCCCCACACGACGGCAGCGCGATCGGCTATGTCGCTCTTGGTTATGCGTGGTGCACGTTTTGGTTCTGGGCCGCAATGCTCGGCTTCATCGCCGCGCGCAAAGGATAATCATCTGCTTACGGAATACTAAACAAAATCGGGGGGAGCTGACATGGCCAACAGCAACACAAGTCACGCATTCAACGTGCCGTTAGGCTATCTGCGCGGCTTTCTCGTTCTCTTGGTCGTTGCGCATCACTCAGCACTTGCCTATGCCGGCATGCCGGCGCACGCCGCAAGCTTAGGCGCGCCGCCAATGCTTTGGCGCGCCTTCCCGATCATCGATTCTGCGGCACTTCAGGGCTTGCAGATTTTTGCCGGATTCAACGACGTTTTCTTCATGTCGCTTTTGTTCCTGCTCTCCGGCGTGTTCGTAACTCAGAGCATCGGACACAAGGGCCGCCTCGGATTTCTTCGTGGCCGCATCGTGCGACTTGGCATCCCATTCGTCTTCGCAGCCGCCATTCTCGCGCCTCTCGCCTATCTGCCTGCCTATTTGCAGATCAATGGCGACAGCTTTGCCGGCTTCTGGACAGCATGGCGCGCACTTCCCGTTTGGCCGAGCGGCCCAGCTTGGTTCATC
>JBAQHC010000671.1:0-7422 GCA_049288095.1 Alphaproteobacteria bacterium
CGCACATATTGCGCCCCGGCCATAACGTGCTCATCTGGGGAGCGAGCGGAGGGCTCGGCTCGTTCGCGACGCAGCTTTGCGCGGTGTCCGGCGCGAATGCGATCGGCATCATATCGGATGAATCCAAGCGCGATTTCGTGCT
This sequence comes from Alphaproteobacteria bacterium, assembly GCA_049288095.1. Taxonomy (GTDB): domain Bacteria; phylum Pseudomonadota; class Alphaproteobacteria; order CAWBKL01; family CAWBKL01; genus CAWBKL01. The sequence goes on from JBAQHC010000671.1 coordinate 143, forward strand.
CGCGCTTGGCGCCAAAGGCGTGATCAATCGCAAGGATTTCAAATGCTGGGGCCAGATGCCGAAAGTCGGCACACCCGAATATGATGCATGGACGAAAGAAGCGCGCAAATTCGGTAAGGCGATCTGGGACATCACCGGCAAAGGCAATGATGTCGACTTCGTCTTCGAGCATCCCGGCGAAGCGACCTTCCCCGTCTCATGCCTTGTCGTGAAGCGCGGCGGCATGGTCGTCTTCTGCGCCGGCACCACCGGCTACAACATCACGTTCGATGCCCGCTATGTGTGGATGCGCCAGAAGCGCATTCAGGGCTCGCACTTCGCGAACTTGCAGCAAGCCTCACAAGCCAACCGGCTGATGATCGAGCGGCGTCTTGATCCGTGCATGTCGGAAGTCTTCCCGTGGCGCGATATCCCCAAAGCGCATATGAAAATGTGGAAGAACGAGCATTTGCCGGGCAACATGGCGGTGCTCGTCAATGCCCAATCACCCGGCATGCGCACGTTCGAAGACGTTCTCGCGGCCAGCGCCGAGCGCTGATCTTTCTTCGGTGACCTTTGTGGCCCTTCGTGTCCTTGGTGTTTAAGGAATCAAACACGAAGATCACGAAGACGGCACGAAGAACAATGAAGGGACCGAATCATGGCTGAGCCGGCCGCGGCAACGCAAAAAGAGACCGGTCCACACGCATTGCTCGCTTCAACCGCACTCGCGGTTGCCGCAGCGGAGCGGCTGCTTGCAGCGACAACCGAAGCCGTGCGCGCACGCGTTGCTGCGGCGGGCGGGATCGACAAGGCGCAGCACGAAGCGCATGGGCTTGCTTGGATCGCCACATATGTCGAAGCGCTGCGGCAGATGGTGGCGTGGGCGCGAAGGCTCGAGGAGCAAGGCAAGTTCGGCGAGATCGAGCGGCTGATTCTGCAGATCGGCAGCGCCGAATATCTCGCGCAGATCGCGGGCGGCATTCCGATGAGCCAAGGCGAAATCGTGCGCGCCGGGCAAATCGGCGCGACGGGCGCCGAGATCGGCCCTTATATGGATGCCGCGGGCGGGCTTATCCATCGTGGCGCGACGGCCGAAGCAAGAGCGCGGCTCGGCGAGCTTTTATTTGCCAACCCGGACAACGGTCATTTCGGCGCGCTCGGCCTCGACGAAGACATGGATCTCATCCGTGATCAGTTCCGGCGATTCGCAGCTGATCGTGTTACGCCATTCGCGCATGAATGGCATTTGAAGGATGAGCTCATTCCGCTCGATGTGATCGAAGAGATGGCGGCGCTGGGCGTGTTCGGGCTCACGATTCCGGAAGAGTTCGGCGGCGCCGGGCTCGGCAAGACCGCGATGTGCGTCGTCTCCGAAGAGCTTTCACGCGGTTACATCGGCGTTGGCTCGCTCGGGACCCGGAGCGAAATCGCTGCTGAGCTTATTCTCGGCGGCGGCACGCTCGCGCAGAAACAGCAATGGCTACCGAAGCTTGCCTCCGGCGAGATCTTGCCGACGGCGGTTTTCACCGAGCCCAACATCGGCAGCGATCTCGGCGCACTTGGAACGCGGGCGGCGCGCGCGGGCAATGTCTACAAAGTCAGCGGCAACAAAACCTGGATCACGCACGCTGCACGCGCGGACTTGATGACTTTGCTCGTGCGCACCGACCCCACTTCAAGAGATCACCGTGGGCTGTCGATGCTCCTCGCCGAAAAGCCTCGCGGGACGGACGAGAATCCATTTCCTGCGCGGGGCATGACCGGCGGCGAAATCGAAGTGCTCGGCTATCGCGGCATGAAGGAATACGAGATCGGCTTCGATGGTTTCGAAGTGCCGGCCGCCAATCTCCTCGGCGAGAAGGAAGGCCAAGGCTTTTATCAGCTGATGACCACGTTTGAATCCGCGCGCATTCAAACTGCCGCGCGCGCAATCGGGGTTGCGCAATCGGCGCTCGATCTCGGCTTACGTTATGCGCTCGAACGCAAGCAATTCGGCCGGCCGATTGCCGAGTTTCCGCGCGTTGCCAACAAGCTCGTGATGATGGCGGTCGAGATCATGATCGCGCGCCAGCTGACTTATTTTGCCGCGCGCGAGAAAGACGCAGGCCGGCGTTGCGACCTTGAGGCCGGCATGGCGAAGCTTCTCGCTGCACGCGTTGCCTGGGCAGCAGCCGACAACGCCGTCCAGATCCATGGCGGCAATGGCTTTGCGCTCGAATATCCGGTGAGCCGCGTGCTGTGCGATGCGCGCATTCTCAATATTTTCGAGGGCGCTGCAGAAATCCAAGCGCAAGTCATCGCCCGCCGCCTCTTGGAGCGCGGCAAGAATTAGCCAGTCGCAAGCGCGAGCCAGGCGGCGAGTGCGCAGAGCTTTTGGTCCTGCGTCCATGGCTTTGCCGTGCCTTTGAGTTCGGTCAGCCTCTGCTTGAGGCGCGCCTCGGTCAACTTCAGCACCTTGGCACCCTCGATGTAGAGCGACTTCTGATCGAACTCGCGTGATGGAATCTTATTTGCCTTGAGCGCGAAGCGAACCGCATCGCGCACGGCAAAGCCCTCCGCGACGTGTACATGCGCGTGATGGGCGAGCGCCTCCTCGAGCGTATAGCTCTGCAAGCCGCGTGTTGCGAGCACGGCACCTGCAGACACTTTCAGCTTTTTCGCCTTCAGTTCGGCAACGATGTCGGCAACGGCCTTCGAAGCCATGCGCTCCTGCGTCTTGCGTCCCTGTGCGACCGCCGCCGCGGGATCTGGATGCGGTGGCACGCGCGCAAGACCGTCCCAGCCGGCAGCAACGTGATAGGGCTCCTTCGCGATCCGGTCGCCTTCCGGCGCGGTTGCGATGATTGACGAATGCACCAGTCGTGGTGCGCCATCCACAAGCGTCACGGCCACAGCGGCGACCCAGCCCATATGCGCCCTAAAGCCGATTGCAGCACTTTGCATTAGGCGCCCTCACATCGGCTGAAGGCCAATGCCCGCGTCTGCTATGCCCAGCCTTGCCGCGAGCACAGTGGCACGGTCATGCATCGCGGGATCGCGATGGATCTGGCAATAGCGCGCCCAGACATAGAAGTGCTGCAGGTCATCGAGCGGACGTCCGCTCGCCAGCATTTCATCGACCATGGAATCGAAATTCTGCCAAAAGCGTGGCGAACGGTCATCGATGTCGGTAAAGCCGTATTCTTCTGCGAGGTCGGCCGCCCAGTAGGTGCGCCCCGCCCTTGCGCGCACATTGGGATCGCACGCGAGCGCAACGATGGCGCGGCCTATAAGGCATGGCGTCTCCGACTCCGCGAACTCGGGGCTCTTTGCAATTCCATCTCGCCAGTTCGCTTCTGTGACGCCCAGACTCGCGAGCACATGCTCGGACCGCAAGAAGCCGGGTGAGATGGCAAGCGCCGTAACGCCGGTTTGCGCTAGATCCCATGCCATTGCGTAGCCGAGACGCATGTTCGAGGACTTCACCAGATCGTAGATGATCTGGCCGCGATAGCCCTCGGTGTAACCATCCGTCACTTCAACAATCAGGCCGCGGTTGCGCTCGACCATCATCGGCGCCGCATGGCGTGCAGTGATAAGATGTGAGAACACCGCACGCTCCATCAACGTGCGCAGCACATTGATGTCGATCTCCCAGAATTTCTTGGACCAATCCATCAATGCATCGCCACCCCAGATGTCATTGACGAGAATATCGAGCCCGCCTTGCTCGGCTTTGATGCGCCCGATGAGCGCCGCGACCTCGCTTTCGACCGTATGGTCGACGCGCACCGCGATGCCTTTGCCGCCTTCGCGATCCACAAGCTCAGCCGTCTCTTCAATGGTTTCGGGCCGGCCCGGCGTCGCTTGAGGCCCGTGCTTGCTCGAACGGCCCGTGCAATAGACCGTCGCGCCAGCAGCACCCAACATGCGCGCGATACCGCGGCCTGCGCCGCGCGTTGCACCCGCAACGAGCGCGATCCGACCTTGCAGCGGCTTCGCATCGGCCATGCTACACCCCTTTTTTTCACACCCGCCTTTTCAATAAATGAACGTTCATTTATAATCAAGCCATGGCACGCAAAAAGTTGATCAGCGACGATGAGGTGCTCGATGCAGCACTTCCGGTGATGGTGCGCGAGGGACCTGCGGGTTTCACGCTCGCCAAGCTCGCGGCCGAAATCGGTATCGCACCGGCGACCCTTATTCAACGCTTCAAGGACAAGAAGACACTGATCAATCGCGTGTTCGCGCGCGACAATGAGCGCTTTGCCGAATGGATTGCCGCGCAGCCGAAGGGGCGCGGTGTCGAGCATGTGCTGGCCCTCTTCTCGGTAGCCGATATGTATGGCGAAGAGGACTTTGCCGATCACATTTTGTGGTTGCGCGAAGACTTTCGCGATCCGGTGCTCAACAAGCTTTCACGTAATCGATTCCGGATGTTGCGAAAAGCAATTGCTGAGCGCATACCGCCAACCCGCGTGCCCGCCGAGGTCGCCGCACGCCTCTTGGAAGCACATTGGCAAGGCGCGCTCAATCAATGGGGGTTCTTTCGCGAAGGGCGTCTTGCCGACTATGTGACCAAGAGCCTGCGCGACTGGTTCCGCCTCGCCGGACATTAAGGCCTACCTGTCGAATATGACTCAGCTTAGCTATATGCTCCCATCGGGTGCGGCAAACGATGGTGGGGACCATGATTAGCGGAGGCAACATCACAATCTTTGTTTCTGACGTCGGCGTGGCGACAAAATTCTACGTGTCGGTGTTGGGTCTTAGGTTAGTCAAACGGCACAGCAAGCATTGGGCGACGGTCAGTGCAGGCGGCGGATTTTCCATCGGGCTTCACGAAAAATCGCCAAACCACCCGGAGCCGGGAACGCCCGGGGCGATTCTGTTCGGCCTGCGCGTACCGGGCTCGCTCAGCAGCGAGGTCGAGCGCATCGAGCAACGAGGCGCGAAGGTCGAAAGGTCCGGCGTCGATGTTGTCGGCAAGTTTGCCTATCTTCGTGATCCGGACGGCAACCCGTTCTATCTGTGGAGCACACAGCGATGACGACTGAGGAATTCATTGCCTGGTTCGATGGGTTCACGCGGCGCAACAAGGGCCGGCCATCGAACAAGGACTGGAGCGAAATCATCACCGCGATCGGCCGGATCGATGGTTCATCACCGCTCAAAGCCTGGTTCGAAGGTTTGCTTGTCAAAGTGAAGAGCGCGCCTTCAGAAAACGAATGGGCCGAGATCCGGCGCAAAGTCAGCGAGGCACAGCCCAAGACTCCGAAGCAGAGGCCCGGCGTCAATGAGAGCTTCAAATCGTTCAGCAAAAAGCCGGCAAAAGAAACGCCAAGTGCCGGCGCGCGCAGCTATCCAGGCAGCAAGCCCTTCGGCAAGAAGTAGTTATTCGGCAGCGGCGTTGCTTGCAGCAACCCGCCCACGTTTATCCTCTTCCCGAACCGCGATCGGCACCGTGCGCTTATCGGATTTGGTGAGCAGCGTGTAGAAGGTCGGCACGACAAACAATGTAAACAATGTGCCGATCGAGATGCCGGAAGCGATCACAATGCCGATCGACGAGCGGGCAGCGGCGCCGGCGCCCGAGGAGAACACCAGCGGCATGACGCCCATCACCATCGCGGCCGTCGTCATCAGGATCGGGCGCAAGCGCACACGGGCGGCCTCTTCAATCGCTTGCGCCTTGGTGACGCCCTCCTCGCGCCGCGCATTAGCAAACTCGACCATCAAGATGCCGTGCTTGGTGATGAGGCCAACGAGCGCAATGAGACCGACCTTGGTGTAGATATTGAGCGAAGCAAAGCCCCAGCTGAGCGGCGGGCCGGAGCCGAGATTGAGAAGAACGAGCGCGCCGAAAATCGAACATGGCACCGCCATCATGATGATCAGCGGGTCGCGGAAACTTTCGAACTGCGCCGCGAGCACAAGATAAATGACGAGGATCGCCAAGCCAAACGCCATGGCTAGCGTATTGCCCTCTTGCTGCGCGAGGCGCGCCTCACCGGAGAAGTCGTCGAAGAAGCCGGCCGGCATCACCTGAGCGCCAATCTCCTTCATTGTCGCGATCGCATCGGCCTCGGAAACGCCAGGCTTCGGATTGGCCGACACTTCGGCAGAGTTCAGCTGATTGAACTGCTCGATGTCGACAGGGCCCGCGCGGACAGTGATATTTGCGACCGCCGAAAGCGGCACCATATCGCCCGAGCCGCTGCGCACATAATATTGGTTGAGATTGTCGGGGTTGATCCTGTCGCGATCTTCGACCTCGGCAATGACATCGTAATTCCGGTTGTCCTGATCATAGCGCGAGATACGCGCGTTGCTGAGCAGCACGCTCAGCGTCGTGCCGATGTCGGCAACCGAAGTGTTGAGCGCCGCTGCGCGCTCACGATCAATCGTTACCGAGGCGCGCGGCTGGTCATAGGCAAGCGAGTTCTGCACGATCACGAACTTGCCGCTGGCGAGCGCCTTGGCGCGAATCTCCTCCGCCACCTCGTAGACCTGCTCAGGCGTGCCGATAGAACGGATGACGTAATCGATCTCATTGCTCGTCTGCGCGCCCGGAAGCAATGGCGGACCAAATACAAAGCCTTCGGCGCCCGGTAGCTTGGAAATTCCGCGCTGGATGACCTGCTGAATCTGCTGCGACGAGCGCTTGCGCTGATCCCACGGCTTCAAGGTCCAGACCGAGAGCGCGCTGTTGTCGCCGTTAAAGCCGCTGATCGTAAAATGGCTCGATGTTTCGGGAATGTCGCCGACCAAGGGATCCATGGCATCGACATATTTGCGCATATAGGTCGCTGTCGCGTAGCGCGGACCATTGAGAAAGCTGATCAGCGCGCCTTGGTCTTCCGCCGGCGCAAGCTCGGTGTTTGTGTGCAGGAAAAGATAGCCCGTCGTTCCGAGCAGCGCGACGACCATAACGACAATCACCGCGCGCGATGCGAGCGCTTTGCGCAGCACGTCGCCGTAGGCATTTTGCAGCCGCTCGAACTGCCGGTCGATCCAACCGATCAGCCCACGTGCCTCGCCGGGCCTTACTTCCTCCAGGATACGGCCAGCCAGCATCGGCGACAGAGTTAAGGCAACTACACCCGAGATCATCACCGAGCCCGCCAGCGCGACCGCGAATTCGCGGAACAGCGCGCCGGTCAATCCGCTCATGAACGCGATCGGCGTGAACACGGCCGCGAGCGTGATGGTCATCGCGATAACGGGGCCAGTCAGCTCTCGCATGCCAGCAATCGCCGCATCGAGCGGCTTCGCGCCGTGTTCGATATGGCGATGAATGTTTTCGACGACGACGA
>JBAQHC010000672.1:0-4791 GCA_049288095.1 Alphaproteobacteria bacterium
GACTATTGGTGGCTACGCAAAACATGAGCTCTCGCGGGTTTGGTCGCGGAATGGGGGCTTTAGGACTGTTAGTAGCTTTATTGATAGTTGATGGCGGCCTAATGATACGAGTTGCTGAGGCAGATACATGGCGGGGAACAGCTCCGTTTTGTGCTGGAGAATGCTTGTCAGGAGAGCAACAGATTAGGCGGAGCAATTGTGGCGACGGTGCGTGCTGCTGGACAGGCAGCAAAGCACTGTGTCGCAACTCGACACCTGCGTGTCAGCCTTTGCAAACGAATGTTGCCTGTAAAGGCGTTGTGCTGATCTGCGATAACGGATTTTACACGCAAACAACAAACCAACCTGATTGGCACAGTTGTTCAACATATGCTTGCGGAGCCTGTTTAGGCTGGTGGTCAGACTGGAAACAACCAGTCGTTGGCACGATCGGCGCGGTTTCGCCGCTCAACGTGCCCTCGTTGCCCCGGAGCGGAAACGCGAGCTTACCCAAGCTTCCATACGGGCCTGATACTTGCCGGAGTGGGTATGTGTGGCGCGAAGCGATACCGAATGATCATGTGTGTGTTATCCCCGCAAGCCGGGAACAGGCAAAGAGCGACAATGCGCTTCGAGCGAGTCGGGTAAGCTCTGGAAACAGGGCTTATGGGCCGGATACATGTGTGCAAGGATACGTTTGGCGAGAGGTCGTCCCGTCTGACCACGTGTGTGTTAGCCCACAAGTTCGGGAGCAGACTCGGTTGGAGAACTCGCAGTTTGAGAATAATCGTGCGAGGGGCTCACTATGGTAGATGCGTGCTAAGCAACTCGCACGACATTTCCGGTTGCGGGCGAGATTCTGGCGACCGCAACCGTGACGATCACCTATAAGACCAATCCGCCAATCACGAGCGGTCAGCTGAATGAATTGTTCAGCGCCGGGCGCGATGAGCCGGAAACCAGCGATTGGTCTGGCGTCTTGAAGCACAGCCTCGTCATTATCTGTGCTTATGACGGCGAACGCCTTGTCGGCTTCATTCACATCGCCTGGGATGGGCGCGATCACGCCTTTGTGCTCGATCCGCGCGTTCATCCCGATTGGCGCCATAAGGGCATCGGCGCGGAGCTCGTTCGCCGCTCTGCCGATGCAGCGCGCGCCGCCGGCTGCGAGACGCTTCATGTCGACTTCGAGGGCGATCTCGCGCCATTCTACTTCGAAGCCTGCGGCTTCCGGCCGACCAAGGCCGGCATTATTTCCCTCGGCTAGTTACTGACAGTTTCTGCTGCCGGAAAGTCAAATCTCAGGAAAGACAGGCCGTTTGCGCTCAGCTAGGCTGTCGTCAAGTGAGGGACACCATGAATGGCAAGATCAGAACTGTGGCGGGTTTGATGGCGTTGGTCTTTGCTTCGTCAGCCTTGGCGGATGATGCAGTGACCTACGATGCCAAAGGACATCTCGCCTTTCCGGCCGGCTATCGGGAGTGGGTGTTTCTCTCGTCGGGCTTCGACATGAGCTATGTCGATACGCCGACGCCCATGCATATGTTCGACAATGTGTTTGTGAACCCGAGCGCCTATCGCGCCTTCAAGGAAACCGGCACTTGGCCCGACAAGACGATTTTCGTGCTCGAGGCGCGCGGTGCGCAGAGCAAGGGGTCAATCAACAAATCGGGCAGCTATCAGAATCGCGAGACTATGGGCTTTGAAATCCATGTGCGCGATTCATCGCGCTTCAAGGACAATTGGGCGTTCTTCCATTTCGACAAGCCAGAGGGCGCTGCCATCGAAATGAAGCACACGGCTGCGTGCTATTCGTGCCATCAGGCGCATGCTGCAGTCGACACGACGTTCACGCAGTTCTACCCGACGCTAATCGGCATCGCCGAAGACAAGAAGACGCTCTCGGCCAATTATCTGAAAGAGCAAGCGGCGCCTACGCCAAAGCCTTAAACGCTTCGCGAAATTCAATCAATATGCCGTCATCCCGTGCGCACCGCCGCACGCAGTGACGCTGCGCTGACACGGGATCTGGTTGATAGCCTTAGTGTCCCGGATCTGCGAAGCCGCATTGCATGCTGCATCGCGTCCGGGACGACGATTCATGGTGGCAAAACGCACTCAGAGTGCAACCGGCTCGTAATGCGAGAATTGGTTTGCCGCCTCAGGCAAGCTCGCAAGGTCTTTCGTATCGGCGACTTTGCCCATGGCTTCCCAAATCCGTGCCACCTCCGGATGATCGTGCGCGCGCTCGGCCGCTTCATCCGAAACCCACTCGAATACTTCGACATAAGCGCCATTCCGCGAGCGAACATGTATTGGCGTTCGATCAGTTGCGAGTTGGAGCCGCCGCAAGATTGGAACGTGTTCGGCCATCAGCTTTCGCAAAGCGACATCGCCACCTTCATGCGGCTTATAAACCGCAAACACAATTCTTGGTCCCGTTCCGCCGGCTTTATGTGTCATTTTCATTTCTCCTTGAACGCCCCAATCCAACCTCCCGCAACGCGCGCGAGCTTTGCGCTGTTGAGCGTGTAGTTCCACTCCCGGCCTTGCTGTTCGACTTCAACAAGGCCGGCCTCTTCGAGCACGCGCAAATGGCGCGACGTGGTCGGCCATTTGCAGGAAAATCGCTCGGCGATCTCGCCCGAGGTCATTGCGCCGCCGCGGGCATCGAGCACCACAAGGATTTGCCGCCGCTGCGCGTGCGCCAGCGCCTTGAAAACAAGCTCGAGCTCGTCGAGCTCGGCCAATCCACGCGGCTTCATTGCTTAGCCTTCACGCTAACAATCTGATTATTAGCCGCGGCGCTAAGCATTGTCAACTTCGTCCTTGAGGTGAAATTATCCGGCGTAAAATCTCGGGCTGCGCGAGCGCCGCCTACTGTGCATGGGGTTTGTTTTTCGAAAATTGTCCTAGGGGTGCCCCCGGGGGGTTAGAGCTGCGCGCGGATCAGCTTGGCTGTTTCTTCGAGGTCTTTGAGATTGGCTTGCTTGCCATGCAGCGCGTGATCGCCACCCCAGCGCGGGATTATATGAAAATGCACATGAAAGATGGTTTGCCCGGCTTCAGCGCCATTGTGCTGCGAGATCATGATGCCCGGCGCCTTCACCGCCGCTTTTACGGCTTTTGCGACCTTTTGCGTGGCGAGCAGAAACGGTGCTGCGGCGGCTGCGGGCAGATCGAAGAGATTTTCAGCTTCCACTTTCGGGATCACGAGCGTGTGGCCGCGTGCGGCGGGATTGATGTCCATGAAGGCGAGGGAGTGCGCATCTTCGTAGACTTTGATTGAGGGGATCTCGCCGCGCAAAATCTTCGCGAACACGTTGTTCTGGTCGTAGGCCATTCTATTACCTCCGCTGCATTCGAGTCCCCCTCCCTCTAGGAGGGGTTAGGGGAGGGATGGCGCCGCGCGAGCGCGTTTCAAACAATCCCTCCCTGAGCGCTTCGCGCTTCCCCTCCCAGAGGGGGGGTATTCAGTCCTGCTCTTCCATGTGTCCGCCGCGGCGGAACGGGCCGTAATCTGAAAGCTCGTCGATATGCTGATCAACTTCGCGGCGCTCCTCGGCGAGATAACGCTTGACGGCGTCGGCAAACCCCGGATCGCGGATGAAGTGCAGCGAATAGGTTTTGGTGGGCAGGTAGCCGCGCGCTAGCTTGTGGCTGCCCTGCGCGCCCGCTTCAACGCGGCCGATCTTGTGCTGAATCGCGAAATCGATGGCCTGGTAGTAGCACGTCTCGAAGTGTAGGAAATTATGGTGCTCTATCGCGCCCCAATAGCGGCCATAAAGCGCCTCGCCGCCGATGAAGTTTAGCGCGCCCGCAATGTAGCGGCCGGCCCGTTTGCACATCACGAGCAAGATGCGATCAGGTATTGTTTCATTGATGAGCGAGAAGAATTTGCGATTGAGGTAGGGCGAGCCCCATTTGCGGCTTCCGGTGTCCGTGTAGAACTGAAAGAACGCATCCCAATGCGCTTCGGTGAGGTCCTTGCCGGTAACATGCTCAATGGTGATGCCGCCCTCGACTGCGCCTTCGCGCTCGCGTTTGATTGCTTTGCGCTTGCGTGAGGCAAGCTCGCCTAGGAAATCATCGAACGTCTCATAGCCGTGGTTCTGCCACATGAATTGCTGGTCGGTACGCTGGAGAAGACCGAGCGCGCCGAGGCGGTCATATTGCTCTTGATTTGGGAAGTTGATGTGGAAGGACGAGGCGTCGGCGCGCTGGCACAGCTCGATCGCTCCAGCCAGAAGCTGCCGTTCAAGCAAGTCCCGATCGCCGCCTACCCGCGTGAGCAGGCGCTGCCCCGTCGCCGGCGTGAAGGGCACGGCACAGAGCAGTTTGGGGTAGTAGTGGCCGCCCGCGCGCTCAAAGGCGTTGGCCCAGCCGTGGTCAAAGATGTATTCGCCGCGCGAATGAGTCTTGATGTAAAGCGGCATCGCGGCTTCGAGTGCGCCGTTCTTGTCCTCGATGATGAGATGCTGCGGGCGCCAGCCGGTGCGCCGCGTTGCCGATCCCGATTCCTCGCACGCGCTCAAGAAAGCATGCGTGAGGAAAGGATCGAAATGCGCTTCGTCCGGATTGGCGAGCGCATCCCATTTTGCCGCCGGAATGTCGGCGAGGCGTTCGACGATGCGGACGACGACTTCCTGTGCCTTGGTGGGTGCGTTCATCGCTCGATCTCGAAGATCGCCTCGATCTCGACGGCTGCGCCAAGTGGCAGCGAGTTTGAGCCCACGGCGGCGCGGGAATGCTTGCCGATATCGCCGAAGACCTCGACCATAAGATCGGACGCGCCGTTAATGACCTTGGGAT
>JBAQHC010000673.1:0-4219 GCA_049288095.1 Alphaproteobacteria bacterium
GTACTGAAAAGGTCCAGCCCAAACGCCGCGCTTCCGCGCCCAAGCGCTCCTGATGGGCGGCGAGCCGGTGAGTGTAATCCGCCTTCAAAAGTTCCGCGCGCCCGACCAGGAGCTTTGCATCGTCCTCAACCGATTCGAAACGCACGCGGCCGATGAACGGATAATCCGCCTCCGCCGGGTCCAGGATCTGCAGCAAATGGCCTTTGACGCCCGCGCCCGCGAGCGCGCGCATCCGTTCCGTAATCGCGTCCGCATCGGAGAGGAAATCGCTGAACCAAACCGTGTGCGAGTAGCGGGGGAGCGGCGATGGGGCCGGCAAGCTGGGCGCATCTCCGCGCGACTGCTGCATATAAAGATAAGCGAGGCGCCTAAGCGGCAGGCGCCCGGTCTGCGGCGGAAACGGCTCGCCAAGCGCGGCGATCCGCTCGCCCGCCTGCACGAGCAAAATGCCGAGCGCCAAAGCGAGCACGCCCGCGCGGTGCACCTTTTGAATTTCGCGGCCATAATTCATCGATGGCGATGCATCGCGCCACAGCCAAACGCTTTGCGCGGCTTCCCATTCAGTCTCGCGCACGAACATGTGTTGCGAGCGCGCGGAGCGGCGCCAATCGATCTTGTTCACCGAGTCGCCGACCTGGAATCGGCGGAATTGCCAGAACGTCTCGCCTTGGCCGACGCGGCGGCGGCCGTGCACGCCCTGAGCAACCGTCGAAGCGACGCGTTCCGCTTCAACGAGAAGCGGCGGCAGGCTTGCAGCTACGGTTTCGGCTTCTTCCCGGAGTCGCGGGATGCGTCCGGGCCGCGCGTCTTCCATGTCGCGCGTCAGTGAGGAGCTCATTACCCGATGGCTCCGGTGAGCTCTGCGATTGTCTTGTCCAAAGTGATGCCTTCGGCGCGCGCGGCGAAGGAAAGCGCCATGCGATGGCGCAGCACGGGTCCGGCAAGTGCGATGACATCTTCAATCGATGGTGCAAGCCGCTCGCCCAAGAGCGCGCGGGCGCGCACCGCCAGCATTAGAGCTTGCGACGCACGCGGGCCGGGGCCCCAGGCGACAAAGTTCCGCACCCGCTCGGGCGCATCTTCCGAGTCCGGCCGCGCGGAACGCACGAGTTTCAGGATCGCTTCGAGCACGCTGTCGCCAACCGGAACGCGGCGGATCAAACGCTGCGCTTCCAAAAGCTCGCCTGAGGAGAGCACGCGCCGCGGCGATGATTCTTCGGCGCCGGTCGTCGCGAGCAGCATGCGCCGCTCTGAAGCCAAATCCGGGTAGCCGACATCGATCTGCAGAAGGAACCGGTCGAGCTGCGCTTCCGGCAGCGGATAAGTGCCTTCCTGCTCGAGCGGGTTTTGCGTTGCGAGCACATGGAACGGAATTGGCAGCTCATAGCGCTCGCCGGCGACCGTCACATGCTTCTCCTGCATGGCCTGCAACAGCGCCGATTGCGTGCGCGGGGAGGCGCGGTTGATCTCATCCGCCATCAAGAGCTGGCAGAAGACGGGACCATGAATGAAGCGGAACTCGCGCCGCCCGGTCTCTGATTCTTCCAGCACTTCGGAGCCGAGGATGTCCGCCGGCATGAGGTCCGGCGTGAATTGAATCCGCTTTTCATCAAGGCCGATGGTCGTCGCCAAGGTCTGCACCAGCTTGGTCTTGGCCAGGCCCGGCACGCCGATCAAAAGCCCGTGGCCACCGCACAGCAGCGTGATAAGGCTTTCCTCGATCACCTGCTCTTGGCCGAAAATGACCTGGCCGATTGCCGATTTGACTTCGATGAGCTTATGGCCGAGCGCCTCCACCCGGCTGAGGATTTCGGCCGGCGCGGCCTCGGCTGTTGGCTGTGGTGTGGGCGGCATGGGCCTCTCGACTATACTGTTTGTTGGAGTTCGCGGCCGTCACATGGGTCTCACGATCCTGCGAGGCTGCCGACAATGACATAGCTCGTCCAGACGGACGTTAGGGAAATAGAGTTTATGGCCGGAATGGTAGGAGAAAATCAGGCGGGTGAAGATGAAAAGTCCGCAAGGGCGGGCGCGGGTCCCGATTTGACCCAAGCGGCGCTCGCCCACCTGTTCGAGCAGCGGCTCGATTTCGCCGGCCTCGCGAGCCCGGGCGATCTTCGGCTCCATGGCAGCGAGGAAGGGGCGCCCGCCGCCTTGCGCGATGCCGCCGTGCTGATCGGGATCGTGCCGCGCCCCGTGGGCCTCAACGTGATTCTCACGCGCCGGCCCGACCACTTGGGCAGCCATCCGGGCCAGGTTGCGTTCCCAGGCGGGCGGATCGACCCGAGTGATGACGGGCCGATCGCTGCGGCGCTGCGCGAAGCGGAGGAGGAGATCGGGCTTTCGCCGTCGCTCGTCGATGTGCGCGGCGTGCTCGATCCGTTCGCGACCGGCACCGGCTTTAAGGTCTTTCCCGTCGTCGGCTTCGTTGATTCGTATTTCGTTGCGAAGATCAATGCGGATGAGGTCGCCGAAGAGTTCGAGGTGCCGTTCGCGTTTCTGATGGATCCGAAAAATCACCTTGAGAAGACGGCCGAGTTTCGCGGGCGTCTGCGGACCTATTACGAAATGCCTTATGGTGGCCAGCGAATCTGGGGCGCAACGGCGCATATGATCGTCAAGCTCTATTGCCGCCTTTACGGGACGCCATGAGGCGCCTTCTGCCGATTCTGTTCTTGGTGCTGCCCTTCGTCGTGTTTTGGGGCTATGTGCAGTTTGCGGCGGGCTATCGCGAGCGCTATGGCCGCGGCTTTTACGCAACGCACTGGTATTGGGTGGCGCTCATCGGCTTCTTGTTTTTCATTGCGTCCTTCTTGATCGAGTGGGGTTGGTTCGATCACACGACGAGCGGGCAATATGTTCCGCCTACGGTCGAGCATGGCAAGATCGTGCCCGGACACTTCGAACCGGCAAAAGTGCCTCAATCGCCATGACAAGCCGCTCCACCATGGCCGGCGCTGATTGGCTTGCGCTGCCTCAGACGCGGGCGCTGATTTCGGCGCTCGATAGGGATGTCGAAGGCGGCCCCGCCATTCGTTTCGTCGGCGGCTGCGTGCGCAACACGCTGATGGGGCTCAAGGTTGAAGACATCGATGTTGCAACGGTGCACACGCCCGAGAAGGTGATGGAGCTTGCGCGCAACGCGGGCTTTCATCCGGTGCCGACCGGGATTGACCACGGCACGATCACAGTCGTGGTTCAGGGCAAACCGTTCGAAGTGACGACTTTGCGTATTGATGTGAAGTCGCACGGCCGCCATGCCGATGTTGCGTATACGGAAGATTGGGCGGCCGATGCCGCGCGGCGCGACTTCACCATCAACGCGATTTATGCCGATGCCGATGGCACGCTGTTCGATCCTGTCGGCGGCGTGGCCGATGTTGCTGCGCGGCGCGTGCGTTTTATCGGCGATGCCCATGCGCGCATTAGAGAAGACTTCCTGCGCATTTTGCGCTTCTTCCGCTTCCACGCTTGGTACGGCCAAGGCGCGCTCGATGCTGTTGGCCTCGAAGCCTGCACGTCCGAGCGCGAGGGGCTCAAGCGCCTCTCCGCCGAGCGCATCCAAAAAGAACTTTTGCGTCTGCTTGAAGCCCCCGACCCTGTGCCTGTGCTTCGTATCATGGGTGAGAAGGGTATTCTGCAAATTCTGCTTTACAGCAGCTTGTATTTCGATCTCCTCACCGAGATTGTCGCGATAGAAGAAAAGTACCTTCATCGCGCCGATCCGATCAGGCGGCTTTCCTCTTTCGTAAATTCCGAAATTGGCGAGCGGCTTAAGTTCTCGAACGCAGATGCGAAGCGCCTTTCACTCTTGGAGTTTGACGATGCCGAGATCGACGGCGAGCAATGGCACCTCGATCCGGACATGGACAGCATCGCACTTGGCAAATTGCTTTACCGTTACGGTGTGGAGCGGGTCATCGACCTGATCGTGCTCACCTGGGCGCACCAAGGCGCATCGAACAACGCCGACAAATGGACACGGCTTGTTTCCGAGGCGAAGAAATATGTGCGGCCGAAAATGCCGATCAACGGAAACGATCTGCAAGCGCTCGGCTTAAGCGGCGCCAAACTCGGCGAAGTCATGAAAGCAACTGAAGCTTGGTGGGCTGATCACGACTTCAGGCCCGACCGCACGGCGCTTCTCGCAAAGGCGCGCTCCCTGGTCCCCTCTCCCCCTGTGGGAGAGGGTGGCTGAAACCGCGTTGCGGGTTTCAGC
>JBAQHC010000674.1:0-1931 GCA_049288095.1 Alphaproteobacteria bacterium
GATCAGGAGCGCCACGACGAAGGCGATCGGCTTGGCGGTAATGATTGAGGTTACGCGCGCGAAGCGCTGAAACAAATCGTCCACTCTCTCGCCGAGTGATTTGGGTTCGGTAAGCTTGGCCTCAGCTTGCATCGTCATGAGTGTGGCCCTCTTTAGTCAAATGCCGTGGCTCGGCCGGCGGATATCTGCGGCCGATTGGAAACAATTTAAATGCTACCGGGGTCCTCGTGCGGAGTTTGAGGTTCATTTTCACAAGTCCACTGAGGAAATCTTAGCGGCCTGGCGCCAATCTTGCGTGGCGCCGGGTGGCGCGGGGCCCGCTATGGAGCAATCGATGAAGCGTCTTGCAAACGCCGCAATTTGCGGCCTCGTCTTTGCGCTTGCGGGCGTGTGCGCTGCCCAGGCCGATGAGCCCTCAGCCACGGCGGCGCCCAAGTCTCTCTTCGGCACAAATTCGGCCCAAGGGTCGCACGCAACGGTTCCTTATCGGGCCGAGATGACCGCGCCGACTTCCGACCAACAAGCGTTGCCCGCCCTGAGGGCTTCGGCCTATGGCGCGGATGCGGCGCAAGAAGAAAAGGTGCCGGCCGGCATGCGCATAACCTATAAGCGCGCGCGGAACGGCTCTTTCATTAAGACCTATGTCGCCGAAAGCGGCACAAACTAACGTCCTCAAATGCAAATGGCCCGGCTTTTGAGCCGGGCCATTTTCGTTCACAGACTGCGCATTCATTCCTGAGGGCGTCAGAAGCTCCAGCGAACCCCAGTCGCCAGCGCAAGATGCCCTCCATCCTGGCGCGTTGGTGCTGTGCCTTGTGACAAGCGCAGCTCTGCCCCGTATTTCAAGTGATCGCCGCCCCCAAGATAGGCGAAGCCGAATTCGAGAGGCACCTTATCGCTGGCGACGGATATGGTGCGCGTCTCGTAATCCACCGTGCCGTCGAGTTCGCGCCCAACTGGAACACGAATGTTGAGCGAGCCACTATCGATCTGCCATGAACGCGCGACCCTCAAGCGCACAAGTCCACCAATGCCGAGCGGATTTTTCTGCGTCAAGCTCGCGCCAAATTTGCTGCCCGTCCACTGATCGGCGGCAAAGAGGCTGTTCGCCACACTCTCATTCACCGTCGTCGAGTGCTCCGCAAAGGCCGCGAGGCTGGTCTTGGGCGCAAGATCGGCATTGAACGTGGCGCCCGTGACGTAAGTCGCTCCATCGCCGAGCGAGAAGGCCCCGCTCGTCCGCATACCAAGCGTGTGGTCACGCTCCCCGAGATAGCCGGCATAGATGCCCGCCGACGCCGTACCGCTCACGCGATAGTTCGCGCCGAACTTGACGAGCGAAGATTGCGGTCGATCCTCCGCCATGCGCGCCTCGACATAGGCTGGCACCAGCTCGGCAAATGGCGCCGTGTGCAAATAGAGGCCGGACAGCGTCAGGCGCGAGGAAGCCTTCAGATCCCAGCTGAACACCATGGCCCTATCGAATGCCTCGGCGGCATCGCCCGCGCCTTCATAGAATTCGCGCGCCATGCGGCGGCTGAAGGGCTCGGCGTTTCCGGCCACGCTTGAGCCCGCAGAGGTGAAATACGAGGCTGAGGCATCAAACCCCATATCGTAATGCAGATCACCGCCGTTGAAGGAGACGATGCGCGTGCCATGGCTGCCGCCAGACGACGTAAATGACAGTCGCGAATGATCCGGCAACTCGATGTTTGTCGTCTGCGCCGATAGATCGCCCATGAAATCGTCGAGGACTGTCGTGCGCGGCGGCGGTGCCTCGCTAAAGACGTGCGGCTTGTCGGCAACGAATGCGCGCTTGAAGTCGTCAATGACAATGATCCCCGAGAGAGCGCCTTCAAGCGCAGAGGTCTGAACCATCCCGGATTGAGTAACCGTGCTGCTCTGCGTGACCACGGCTCCGCTGTTCACAA
>JBAQHC010000675.1:0-6534 GCA_049288095.1 Alphaproteobacteria bacterium
GCGCTCGCCCGCTACTGCGAGGATGCGGTGCGCGCGGGCGTGATCAAGGCGCTTTCCGGCCGTCAAAGCGCGCCGTGGATCGCCTTTGGCGGGGCGCGCGAGGCCGTGCGTGAGGGCGCCGCGAGCCCGCAAAACGCTTGAGTTTCCCTATAACGCGCTTCATAACGGCCTTGAACCCCCGCGGGAATGAGGGCCTTTGAAGAAGACTGTTTTCATCAAGTCCTATGGCTGCCAGATGAATGTTTACGACTCTGGCCGCATGGTGGACGTCCTTGAGCCGCTTGGCTTTGAGCGCACTGAAGACTCCCAAGGCGCCGATCTCGTCATTCTCAATACCTGCCACATTCGCGAGAAAGCGAGCGAAAAGCTGTTCTCGGAGCTCGGGCGGTTGAAGGAGCTGAAGCTCGAACGTGCGGCTGCCGGAAAATCATTGATGATCGCGGTGGCGGGCTGCGTTGCGCAGGCCGAGGGCGAAGAGATCGTCAGGCGCATGCCGCATGTCGACCTCGTGTTCGGACCGCAAACCTATCACCGTTTGCCTGAGCTTCTCGCGCGCGCCGAGCGCACGCGCTCACATGCTCTTGATACAGATTTTCCGTCTGAGGACAAATTCGGACGCCTGCCACTATCGCACGATCCATCGCCGGTTTCGGCGTTCCTAACCGTGCAGGAAGGCTGCGATAAATTCTGTACCTTCTGCGTTGTACCCTATACGCGCGGCGCCGAAATCTCGCGCTCGGTTGCCAGCATCGAAGCCGAAGCGCGCGCGCTCGTCGCTTCAGGCGCACGCGAGCTCGTGCTGCTCGGCCAGAATGTCAACGCCTATCACGGCGCGGGCGATGACGGCACCGTGCGGCCGTTCGCCAAACTGATCGCGCATCTTGCCAAGATCGATGGCCTGCTACGCATCCGCTACACCACTAGCCATCCACGCGACATGAGCGATGACCTCATCGAACAGCATGCCGCGAATCCAAAGCTCATGCCCTATCTGCATTTGCCGCTGCAATCGGGCTCGGACCGAATTCTTGCTGCGATGAACCGGCAGCATCGTGTCGAAGATTATCTGCGCATCATCGAGCGCGTGCGGAAGGCGCGCCCGGACATTGCGATTGCCACCGACTTCATCGCCGGTTTCCCGGGTGAAACCGAAGCCGATTTCGAGGCGACACTCGATGCCGTGCGCGCAGTGAAATATGCCGCG
Organism: Alphaproteobacteria bacterium; assembly: GCA_049288095.1. GTDB lineage: Bacteria > Pseudomonadota > Alphaproteobacteria > CAWBKL01 > CAWBKL01 > CAWBKL01. The sequence goes on from JBAQHC010000675.1 coordinate 1,205, forward strand.
GCATTTTCATTCAAATACTCGCCACGTCCTGGAACGCCGGCCGCCTCAATGCCAGACCAAGTCCCGGAGCCGGCGAAGGAGGAGCGCTTGGCGCGGCTTCAAGCCCTGCTGACGCAGCAACAGCAAGCCTTCAATTGCTCCCTTGTCGGCAAGACCATTGATGTCTTATTCGACAAACCGGGCCGGCACCCTGGCCAAATGGGCGGAAGATCGCCCTATTTGCAGGCCGTTCACGTGGACGACGCCGCGGCAGAGGTGGCTATTGGTGAGATTCACCGTGTTGAAATCATCGCGGCCCACACTATGAGTCTAACCGGCCGCCTTGCCCTCAAATCGAGGGCCGCGGCGGAATGACAAAAGGCGAAATGAGCGAACCGCGCGAGATAGTCCGAGTTTTCGACGACAACCGGCTATTGCCGCTTCTCTTCGGCGAGCATCATCGGCATTTGAGCGAACTTGAAAACGCTTTGGGCGTTTCAATTCTCGCCCACGGCAATGAGGTCAAAATCCGCGGCTCGGAAGACGGGCGCTTGCGCGCGGCCAAAGCGCTCGACACGCTTTATGACCGCGTGCGGCAAGGCCACCAGATCGACGCCGGCGACGTTACGGGTGCAGCGCGCCTTTCGCGCAGCACGGCCAAGGCTGATCACGCATCACCATCCGTCGATCCCGCCTATCATATCCGCACGTGGCGAAAGACGGTGGCGCCGAGAACGCCGCACCAAGCGAAATATATCGAGGAGATGCGTTCGCACGAGCTGGTATTCGGCCTTGGCCCTGCAGGCACCGGCAAGACTTATCTTGCCGTCGCGCTTGCCGTGTCGATGCTTTATCAAAACCAGATTGAACGCATCGTGCTTTCGCGCCCAGCCGTCGAGGCTGGCGAGCGGCTCGGCTTTCTCCCCGGCGATCTCAGAGAGAAGATCGATCCCTATTTGCAGCCGCTTTACGATGCGCTCCACGACATGATGCCAGCGGAGCAAGTGCGCCGCAGGCTCGACATCGGCGAAATCGAGGTGGCGCCGCTCGCCTTCATGCGTGGGCGCACACTCTCGAACGCCTTCGTCATCCTGGATGAAGCGCAGAATGCGAGCCCGATGCAGATGAAGATGTTTTTGACGCGGCTGGGCTTGGGTTCGCGCATGGTCGTGACGGGCGATCCGAGCCAGGTCGATCTCCCGCCTGCGATGACATCGGGCTTGAGCGAAGCCTCCTCGATTCTTCACGGTGTGCCGGACATCGGCTTCGTGAAGTTCGACGAAAGCGATGTCGTGCGTCACTCGCTCGTTGCAAAAATTGTCAAAGCCTATAATGAGCGCGACAAGCGCAAGGGCGGCTAATCGGCGCGATGGGCGGTCGAAAGAAGCAGCAGGCGGCTCAGGCGATCAACATTCTCGTCGAAGCGCCCCAATGGAACGATATTCCAGAGGTCGAAGCCGAAATCCGCAAGGCTGCGGCGTGCGCCCTCGCGGCGGCGGAGCAATCCGGCTCGGAAATCAACATTCTGCTCGGCGATGATGCGAGCATAAGAGCGCTTAATTCACAATTTCGGCACATCGACAAGCCGACAAATGTATTATCCTTTCCGGCGGCCGAAGGGCCGGGCAAAGGCAATGCGCTCGGCGACATCGTTCTCGGCTATGAGACAGTGGCGCGTGAAGCCAAGGAGCAGAACAAAGCTTTCCTGCACCATGCACAACATTTGACCATGCACGGCGTGCTGCATTTGCTAGGCTTCGATCACGAGAGCGAGGATGAGGCCGCCGAAATGGAAGCTTTAGAGACAAGGCTTTGCCTCAGTCTCGGCATCGCCGACCCCTACAAGGACCCGGATACCGGAAATTGACATGACCGACCAAAGCCGCCCCAGCGGCGAGAGCCGATCACCGGAACGCGGATCGCTTTTGCGCCAAGTCATCGATCGCTTTCAGCATTTGCTCGGCGCTAAGGGCGATGCCTCGCTGCGTGAAAGCCTCGAAGACGTGCTCGATGAGCATGAAAACGCCGAGGAGTCGCTGACGAGCCAAGAGCGGCTCATGCTGCTCAACATTCTCGACTTCAACGAGTTCCGCGTTCAAGACGTGATGGTGCCGCGCGCCGACATTATCGCAATCGACGAAACGCAAGGTCTGCAGGATGTTCTCGCGCTTTTTTCTAAGGCGGCGCATTCGCGGCTGCCGGTTTATCGCGAGACGCTCGATGATCCAGTCGGCATGTATCACATCAAGGATGTGATCCGGCTTCTGGTGCCGGGCGAAGCATCCGCCGCAAACGAAACCGAGCTGCAGAAGCTTGCACGGCTGAGGCGGCCGGTGCTCTTCGTGCCGCCCTCGATGCCGGCGATCGATCTTCTGATCAAGATGCAGACCACGCACAACCATTTGGCCCTCGTGATCGACGAGTATGGCGGAACCGATGGCCTCGTCTCGATCGAAGACCTAGTCGAGAAGATCGTTGGCGATCTCGAAGACGGCCGCGAGAATGGCGGCAAGCCAATGCTCGTGCCGCTCGCGCAAGGCGGGTTTGAAGCGGATGCCAGGCTCGGCATCGAGGAGTTCGAGAAGGCAGTCGGGCGCGATGTCGTGCCCAAGGAGCGCGAGGAGGATCTCGATACGCTTGGCGGGCTCGTCGCCTCGCTCGTCGGGCGCGTGCCACAGCGCGGCGAAATCATCTCGCACCCACAAGGCCTTGAATTCGAGGTGCTTGACGCGGACCCCAGGCGGTTGAAACGGTTGCGCGTGCGACTGCTCGATCGCCCGGGGGAAGCCAAGGCCGCTGATGAACAACAATCCGAGCCGCGGCCCTAGCCCGATCCGTTCGCTTGTGCCGGTCGCGGAATTCATCGCCAGTCGCAAAGCGGCCTGGCGTCTTCTGATCGCCCTCCTCACCGGCATCTGCGCCGCCTTCGCGATGGCGCCTTACCACCTGGTGCCGCTGCTCATCGCTTCCTTCACCGTGCTCGTGTGGCAAATTGACGGGCTCGGCGAAAAGCGCCGGCTCCTACAAGCGGCATTCATTGGCTGGTTTTTCGGGATCGGTTTTTTTGCGGCTGGCGTCTACTGGGTCGGCAACGCGTTCCTTGTTGATGCTGCAACTTTCGGCGCGCTGATGCCGGCAGCCGTCATATCGCTCGCGGTTGGGCTCGGCCTATTCCCGCTCGTTGCCGTTGTGCTTGCGCGCCTTTTTTGGTGCAAGGGTGCTTCGCGCGTAGCCGTGCTCGCAATTGCTTGGTCGCTCATCGAATGGCTGCGCGGCCACATTCTTACGGGGTTCCCTTGGAATCTCTTCGACGCAACCTGGGGCGATACTCTTCCCGTGATGCAAGTCGTCTCGCTTATCGGGAGCTACGGCCTGAGCCTGTTGACAGCGCTTGCCGCCGCATCGCCTGCCGCGCTCATCAAGTTCCGCGATGGGCGCGCCGAATTGGCACCGGTGCGCGCTGCCTACTGGCCGGCAGGGTCATTCGCATTGTTCGTTCTGATCGCGACTTTCGGCGCAATTCGCCTTTCGCTTCCAGCGGCGCCGGACGTGCCGCACATCAAGTTGCGACTCATCCAGCCGAGCGTGCCGCAGCGCGACAAGCTCTCCGGAAGCAACGCGCCTGAGATTTTCGCCAAGCATTTACGCCTGATGATGCAACCCGGCGCGGAAACGATCACGCATTTCATTTGGTCGGAAGCCGCGGTGCCGGACACTCTTGCGGATGATCCTGCGGCGCTCAAGGCGATCGGCGAAATTCTCAGACCGAAGCAATGGTTGATCGCCGGCTCAGTGCGTTATGTCCCACCGAGCGGCGGCAAGCCTGAGCGCTACTACAACTCGCTTTTCGTGATCGACACAGAGGGCCGTATCGTTGCGAGCTACGACAAGCGTCATCTCGTGCCGTTCGGCGAGTATCTGCCGTTGAAGTGGTTCTTTTCCGCAATTGGCATGAAGCAGCTCGTCGAGAACGAGAGCGGCTTCGCCCATGGCAATTCGCTGGCGACGATTGCGGTTCCCGGCATTCCGCCCTTCAGCCCGCTCATTTGCTATGAGGCAATCTTTCCGGGCGAGGTGGTGGACCCAATGCACCGCCCGCATTGGCTCCTCAACATCACCGACGACACCTGGTTCGGCCACGGCGCGGGCCCGCGCCAGCACTTCGAAAGCGCGCGACTGCGCGCCATCGAGGAGGGCCTGCCGCTCGTCCGCGCCGCCAATAACGGCATCTCGGCCGTCATCGATTCCAAGGGCCGTATCCGCAAATACTTGCCGCTTGATGCCGTGGGAACTCTTGATTCCGCGCTGCCGGTGGCCGAATCTACGACAATCTTTGCGCGTATCGGCGATTCCGCATGGTTCGCCCTAGTGCTGGCGTTGGGGGGCCTCTCGCTTACCGCGAGGCGGCATTGAATCTAACGCCTAGGGTTGTATACACCTGTTATAAGTCCGTATAGTTGCGGTAACATTTTGTCAGATTGAGCATCAATCAGGAGTGGGGCTATTCAGGGGTGGCCGCTGCTCCTCACATTTCCCCTGGCTGGGAACTGGTGTGATGGCGAAGAAGACCCCGAATCCGATCGATGTCCATGTGGGCAGTCGCGTTCGCCTGCGCCGCATGTTGATTGGAATGAGCCAGGAGCGGCTCGGCGAACTCCTCGGTCTGACATTTCAGCAGGTCCAGAAATACGAAAAAGGCACCAACCGCATTGGAGCGAGTCGCCTGTATCAGATCTCCCAATACCTGGGCACTCCTGTTCAATTTTTCTTCGAGGACATCACTGGCGACACCGGCCTTTCACCGCAACCCCATACGACCGCCTCCGGATTTGCCGAACGTGATTCAGCGCCATTCGTGATGGAATTTGTGTCGAGCGCCGAAGGGCTCGAACTCAACCGCTCCTATTCCCGCATTGCCGACACGCGCGTGCGCAAGCGCATATTGGAACTTGTGCGCTGCCTCGCCGAGGACTTGCCTCCCATCTCCGCCTCGGGCGGCGAACCTGTAGCTGACGATGACGAGAATGACGATGTTGACGACGACGACATCGATGATGTTCCGTCAAATCGCGCGTCCGCAGATTAATCCCCGACGTCTTACATTCTCAGCCGTTCTCATCGCCGCGCGAAGGAGGAAGTAACCATGGCGCGATCGTCTTATGTGTTTACGAGCGAGAGCGTTTCGGAGGGGCATCCGGACAAGGTATGCGACCGGATCTCCGATGAGGTGGTGGACGCTTATTTCCGGGTCGGCCTGGAGAAGGGCTATGACCCGTGGAAGATCAGGGTCGCCTGCGAGAGCCTGGCGACGACCAACCGGGTGGTGATTGCCGGCGAGACGCGCGGGCCTA
>JBAQHC010000676.1:0-1544 GCA_049288095.1 Alphaproteobacteria bacterium
TCCGGGCCGCCCTGGCAAGTCGTCTGGCCGCCGTGGAATGCCAGCCGTCTCCCATGGCTATCTCGATGCTGCTGGTGGCTGTGGTCATGCTGGCTGCCCCGCTGGCCCTGATGGCCCAGGATGCTCCCCAGATCGTTCGCCTCCTGACGGACCTGCTGCACTGATCATCCCCGCGTCGAGCAATTCTCCTGTGTTTATTACCCACGTACAATGCATCTCATCATTCGGAAAAACTCGAATCTCGAATTTCGAAATCCGAAACAAACAGCAAACCAACAAATCCGAAGAAGAGGCAAGACCATCGACACATCACGTAGCTAATTGCCGTTTGGGTTCATTGCCGTTTGTTTCGAATTTCGGATTTCGATATTCGGATTTGCTTTAGTTTGGAGATCAGCCCACCAATTGTTTGCGGACCCACGGCACGGCTTTGGTGCCGTTCCACTCGTGGCCGCCGGAAAAGACGTAAAACTCCAGACGATCCTCGCACTTCAGTAACTGGTACGCCTTGCGGGCGATGTCCACCTGCGGCTGGATATCGGCCACGCCCTTGGGGCCGGAGAGATTGTCGCTGTTGCCGACCTGGATCATCAGCGGCCGCGGCGCGATCAGGGCCGCCAGGTCGCCCAGGTCGAGTTCTTCCCACAGATGCGGCACCATGTTGCAAAGGCACATGTGCTTGTGGAACAGCAGCGGGGCCGCCACGGGGTGAATGTAGCCGCTGACGACCGTGCAGGCCGGCCGGTCGTCCACAGCCCCCAACGCCAAGGCCTGCCAGCCTCCGCCGCTGAGGCCCGCGCAGCCGATGCGGTCGGGCCGGACGTCCTGGCGGGATTGCATGTAGTCCATCAGCCGCGCCAGGTCGAAGGCGTGCATGCCCACCACGGAGATGCCCAGCGGCAGGCCGACCGATTGCAGGTAGCTGCATGAACTTTGCGAGGGGTTCTTGCGGGCGTCATATTCGCGGCGCTGGCCGAAGCCGCGGGCGTCGGGACAGAAGGCCAGCATCCCCGCCCGGGCAAACTGCACGCCGAAGGCGCCATTGGGGTCGGTCCCCACGCCGGCGACGGAGTCCTTGCCGGACCCGTGCCCGTGGCAGCAGATGACCGCCGCGGCGGGGCCGGCTAGATTCTTGGGCCGCAGCAGGTAGAACGGCATGGTCACGTCCGGTTCGGTGTCGATCAGCCAGTATTCCCGAATGTAATCGCCGCAATTCTCGGCCCCCGCGTGCCGGGGGTTGGGCTGGGCGGCCGTCATGCGGTCGAAGCCCGTCAGTTCGATGAACTTGGCCCGGGCGGCCGGGGCCCAGGTCTTGAACTCCGCAGCCGTCGTGGCCTTGAGGCTCAGGCGGGGCGGGTGGGCGGCGTAATAGTCCGTCAGACGCTTCTGGCTGTCGAAAAAGTCGTGTGCGGATTGGGGAGATGCCATGGCTGTGCTCCTGTCATCGGCTGAGGATGAGGCCGTGGACGAGTTGGCGCCCAAGGCGCGGGAAATAGACTGGACCTTGCTGAGGCCTAGGGCTGCAAGGGCGGCCTTGAGAAAGC
>JBAQHC010000677.1:0-2563 GCA_049288095.1 Alphaproteobacteria bacterium
CGCAGTAACTAGTCCGCGCGCTCGAAATTTCAAATCACTTACTTCTTCTTGCCGGCAATCGGCCGCGCGGGCCCCTTGCGAGTGCGCGCATTGGTGTGGGTGCGCTGACCGCGCACCGGCAAGCCGCGGCGGTGCCGCAAGCCCCGATAACAGCCGAGATCCATGAGCCGCTTGATGTTCATGGCCACTTCACGGCGCAAATCACCTTCAACGACATAGTCGCGGTCGATCACTTCGCGGATCTGAATGACCTCGGCGTCCGTAAGCTCGGCAACGCGCCGGCTCTCCGGAATACCGACCTTGGTCATGATCTCCTTGGCGAAGGCCGGGCCAATGCCGTGGATATAGCGCAGCGCGACGATCACGCGCTTGTTGGTCGGGATATTGACGCCGGCTATGCGGGCCATGAATGCTCCTCAAAGCTTATCGATTCTGGCCGAAATCCGCCAAAATCCCTCGAGAATCCCTTCGTTAGGAAGCGGCGCAGTATATGCATGCGCCTCAAGGGGTCAAGCCCTTATAAGGCTTTGTTCGGGTTCTCATTTGCGCCCCCCTACGAGGCCTCCGAGCCACCCCAGCAGCCCTCTTCCGCCGCGCACAAAGAGGACTTCGTCGATCGCCGCGACAACCTCTTCGATCATCATAAGGCCGTTGATGCGGGCGAGCTTTCCCTGACCCTCGTAATAGGGAACCAGGGCCTTGGTTTGGGCGTGATAGACGTCGAGCCGGTTCTTGAGCGTCTCGACCGTATCGTCGGAGCGACGCTGCTCGGGCGGTGTCTCGCGGACGCGCTTCTCGACCCGCTTGTAAAGCTCCTCGTCTGGCACTTCGATCGATACGACCTTGTCGAGCTTGAGGCCCTTGCCCTCCAACATCCGATCAAGCGCAACCGCCTGGGGCACATTACGCGGGAACCCGTCGAAGATGACGCCATTCTTGCAATCGGGCTTGTCGATCCGCTCGGAAATCAGGCCGACCACAACTTCGTCGGGGACGAGATCGCCCTTATCCATGATCGATTTCACGCGGTTACCGAGCTCGGTGCCGGCCGCGATGGCATCGCGCAGCATTTGGCCGGTCGAAAGCTGAACCAGCCCATGCTTCTTGACGAGGATGTCGGCTTGCGTGCCCTTGCCGGCGCCAGGCGGCCCCAGCAGGATGATGTTGATCATCTTCTTGAGCCTCTGAGGCGCGCCTTCTTGATGAGGCCCTCATATTGATGCGCCAACAGGTGGCTATGAATCTGCGCAACCGTATCCATCGTGACCGACACAACGATCAAGATGGATGTGCCCCCGAGATAGAACGGCAAGCTGAACTTCGAGATAACGATTTGCGGCAGCAGGCAGATGAAAGTGAGATAAAGCGCACCGACGACTGTCAAACGTGTCAGCACATAGTCGATATAATCGGCCGTACGTTTGCCCGGACGATAGCCCGGAATGAAGCCGCCATACTTCTTCAGATTCTCGGCCGTTTCCTCCGGGTTGAAGATGATGGACGTGTAGAAAAAGGCAAAGAAGATGATGCCGGCCGCGTAGAGAAGATAATGCAGCGGCTGATCCTGCCCGAGAAGCGCCGTCACGGAGCGCAGCCACTCCGGTGCCTTCGGGCCGGCGAACTGGGCCGCAGTCGTCGGTAAGAGCAGAAGCGATGAGGCAAAGATCGGTGGTATGACGCCGGATGCGTTCAGCTTAAGTGGCAAATTCGACTTCTCGCCCTGGAACATGCGATTGCCGACTTGGCGCTTAGGATATTGAACGATCAGCCGCCTCTGGGCTCGCTCCATGAATACGATGCCGAGGATCACAGCTACTGCCATAACGAAAATGCCGACGATGACGTAAAGCGGCATGGCGCCCGTGCGCCCCTGATCAAGCATGAGAGCAAGCGCGCGCGGAAGATTGGCGACAATTCCGGCGAAGATGATGAGCGAGATGCCGTTACCCACACCGCGACTGGTGATTTGCTCACCGAGCCACATGAGAAAGATCGTGCCGCCGGTTAGCGTGACTGCTGTCGTTAACTCGAATGCAATACCGGGATTGAGGACGATCGAGCCTTGCGCTTCCAGGCCCTTGGCGATGCCGAACGCTTGGAGTGCTGCAATCAACACTGTGCCGTAGCGCGTATATTGATTGATCTTCTTTCGGCCGGATTCGCCTTCCTTCTTAAGCGCCTCAAGCGTCGTCGACACCGTCGTCAGCACCTGAACGATGATCGACGAGGTGATGTAGGGCATGATGTTCAATGCGAAAATCGCCATGCGGCCAAGCGCGCCGCCGCCAAATGCGTTGAACATTCCCAGGATGCCGCCCTGGGACTTCTGCATCATGCTAGCAAGTGCGGCAGCGTCGATGCCAGGCATCGGAATATAGGTGCCGAGGCGATAAGCGATCAGAGCGCCAAGCGTGAAGAGTATCCGCTTTTGCAGCTCCTTGGCCTTGCCGAAAGCGCCAATATTGATATTGGCGGCCAGTTGTTCGGCGGCTGACGCCATACAAAACCTCCCGAGGCGGGCTTTAACCCTCTTAGATGGGGAGCCCGCTACTTTTATCAAGCC
>JBAQHC010000678.1:0-12216 GCA_049288095.1 Alphaproteobacteria bacterium
GCCTTCCACTCTGCGAGCGTGCGGTAATTCGTGACGAAGAAGTTGAATCCGCGAGAGACCTGGCCGAACGCCGTTGAAGTCTGCATCAACGTGCCCAAAAGGCTGGTGCCTGAAAAGAAGGATGGTGCGACGAGGAGCGAGGGCAGCAGGAACGAGAGCTGTCCGTAGCTCGAGCTTGCCAAGCTAAGCCTGAGCGATGCGATCATGATCCGGCGCCAGTTGGCGACAATGTTGTCGAAGGAGCCCATCAGCGTCTTTCGCTCGACAGGCTCGCCGCGCAACAAGGCGATCTGCTCGCTGTTTTCGCGCACCCGAACGAGACGGAAGCGAAAATCGGCTTCATAGCGCTGTTGGTTGAAATTGAGTGGGATCAGCGCGCGTCCGAAAAGGTGCACGACGACCGTACCTAAGAACGCGCTTAGCACTGCCGCAACAAACAGATAGCCTGGAAATGCGTAATTGTGCCCGTAAATCGGCAAGGGCATGTTACGCGACATGCCCCACAAGATTACCGCAAAGGACACAAGCGTCGCGATAGCATTGATAATGCCCGGCAAGAGCGGGCCATTCCCAAATAACACGGTCATCGACGTCGTGATGAACTCACCGATATCCATCGAGATACGTTGGTCAGGGTTGTCAGTCGTGCCGCCCAATTGCATGCGGTAATGATTGCTTTTGTCGAGCCAGCGGCCGAGATAGCGCTCCGTCATCCAGCGGCGCCATCTGATGTTGAGCCATTGATTGAGATAAAGTTGCACGATCGCTAAGGCGACGATCGCCGCGAACAGCCCTGTGAAAAACTCAAGCTGATGTATCCAGGCGTTGAGATCCTTGAGTTGCAGCGCGTTGAAGAATTTCAGGTTCCACGTCGTGAGAAGGACGCTTGTGTAGACCTGAACAAGCTCCATCACGATCAGAGACGCGAGCAGGCCCCATGCGAACCATTTTTCTTCCGATTTGAAATAGGGCGTGGCGATGCGCCAAATCTGTCCAAGCACCTCAAACGTTTTCTTCACCGGGCTCCCTCACATTTCTTATTGTTTGAACTTCTGCCGAGCAAACGTCAGCCGCCCCGGATTTGACAAGGGGCTTACGCTCGGATGGCGCAATTAACGCGTTTGAGCGCTCGGTCGGTCCTAAGTCAGATGCATTGCGTTGCAGCAGGCCGTGTGATGTATCGCAGATGGTGGCTTGCCGAGCCGTAGCTCGCGTCAACCCGCCCGCCTTCGCACTTTGTGCTCCGGCGCGGCAGCCTTCTCTCGCTTCGCGCGCGAAGGCTGGTGGGCGGTGCAGGGATCGAACCTGCGGCCCCTACCGTGTGAAGGTAATGCTCTACCGCTGAGCTAACCGCCCGGACCGGGGGTGGTCTTAAGGCGGGGGCGGGGGAGCGTCAAGCAGCGCCTCGATCGCCACCGCAAGCTGACTAAAGCTGTCGATCACGAGGTCGGCGCCAAGCTCGTCCGCCGGTTTGGTGGAATAGCCGTGGCGCACCACGATGACGGGGATCTGCGCGGCGCGCGCCGCTTCCACGTCGGTCGCGGAATCACCGATCATGATGGCGCGCGAAACCGGGCGCTCCAGCCGCTCGCAGGCGAAGAGGATCGGGTCGGCGAAGGGCTTGGGCCGTGGCGCCGTGTCATAGCCGATGATGGCGCCGAACCGCGGGATCAGCCCGAGCGCATCGAGCAAGAGCAACGAAAGGCTCTCCGGCTTGTTGGTGACGACGCCAAGCGCTGCGCCCTTGATGGCGAGAAGGTCGAGCACGCTCTCGACCGCCGGATAGGCGCGGCTCTCCTTGGCAATGCGCGCGGCGTAAATATCGAGGAAGGCCGCGAACATCTTGTCGATTTCGGCGCTTGTTGCCGTCCGGTCATGAAAGGCGAGCGCATGTTCGATCAGATAGCGCGCGCCATGGCCGACCAGGTGGCGCACCTCGTGGATGGGAATCGCCGGCAGCTGAAGCTTGGCCATGAGGTCGTTCATGGTGCCGGCAAGATCGGGCGCGGTATCGACAAGCGTGCCGTCGAGATCGAACAAAAGCGCGGCGTCGTTAAGTCCGGCCATCATCGTCCTTCACGTTACTCGCCTCATGGTTCGACAAGCTCACCATGAGGGTGCCGTTCACAGTCCTCATCCTGAGCCTGTCGAAGGATGACCCATTTGGAAACACTCAACTAAGGCTTAGGGCGTGCATGGATAAGATTGTTCTTACGGTCCGGCGAGCGGCGGATTAACGAATCATCCGACGCGCCGGCGACACATAAGAGCCACGGTAATAACATGAAACCAAAGTTTATTTTCGGGATTGCGCGCCTCGTGGCAGCGTGCGTTCTGGGCGTTTGGGCATTAACGATTTCGGTTTTTAGGGATCATGGCCTCTAGCGCGCTTTCAGTCTTGGTGCTTGCGGCAGGCAAAGGAACGCGCATGCGCTCCGACCGGCCGAAGGTGCTGCATGAGGTCGGCCGGCGCTCGCTCTTGCATCACGTGCTGGCGACCGCAACGGCGCTCGATCCGCAAGAGAGTGTCGTCGTCATCGGTCCGGGCATGGAAGACGTGGCCGCCGAGGCGCGCCGCGCCGTGCCGGACGTGAAAATTGCCGTACAGGAAAGTCAGCTCGGCACGGGCGATGCGGTGAAAGCCGCTTTGCCCAAGCTCAGCGGGCGCGCGCACGACGTGCTCGTCCTCTATGGCGATTGCCCGTTCATCCGTGCCGAGACGATCAGATCGATGGCTGCGGTGCGTGGGGCAGGTGCAGGCATTGTCGTGCTCGGCTTTCGCCCGAAAGATCCGGCGCGCTATGGCCGCCTCGTCACACGGTCAGGTCTCGAGCTTGAAAAGATTGTCGAGTTCAAGGATGCCTCGCCCGCCGAGCGCGCGATCGATTTTTGCAATTCCGGTATCTTCTTAATCGATGGCGAGCGCATCGGGACGCTTATCGGCGCCATCAAGGATAACAACGCGCAGCGTGAATACTATTTGACCGATATTGTCGAGATCGGCCGCGGCATGGGACTCAAGACCATGGCTGTCGAGGGCGATCCGGAAGAAGTGCTGGGCATCAACTCGCGCGCGGAGCTTGCGGGCGCTGAGGCGATCTTCCAGCGGCACGCCCGCGCTGCCGCGCTCGAAGGCGGCGTGACCATGATTGATCCGAACACGGTCTACTTCTCGGCCGACACAAAGCTCGGCCGCGATATCGTGATTCAGCCGCATTGCGTATTCGGACCCGGCGTCACGGTTGAAGACGATGTGCGCATAGAAGGCTTCTGTCATTTCGAAGGCGCGCATATCAAACGCGGCGGTCGCATCGGCCCCTTCGCGCGGTTACGCCCGGGCGCGAAGCTTGCCGAAGATGTGCATATCGGCAATTTCGTCGAGATCAAGAACGCGGTTGTCGATTCCGGCGCCAAGATCAATCACCTGACTTATATCGGCGATGCACATATCGGCACGAAAACTAATGTCGGCGCCGGAACGATCACCAGCAATTACGACGGCTTCGATAAGTACCGCACTGAAATCGGTGCGAATGTTTTTATCGGCTCGCACACATCGCTCGTCGCTCCGGTCAAAGTGGGGGACGGCGCTTACATCGGCTCATCCTCGGTGATCGTAAAAGACGTGCCGCCCGATGCGCTCGTGCTCACGCGCGCCGAGCTTGTCGAGAAGCCGGGCTGGGCGGCGCGCTTCCGCGCGCGCAAGCTCGCTGCGAAGCAGAAAGCGAAGGAGTAGGCGTCATGTGCGGTATTGTCGGCATCCTGGGCAAGGGCGATGTCGCGCTCTCGATTCTCGAGGGCCTCAAGCGGCTCGAATATCGCGGCTATGACTCGGCCGGCATCGCGACGCTCAACAACGGCGATATGCTGCTCAAGCGGACCGTCAATCGCCTAAAGTCGCTTGAAGAGCAGCTAAAAGCCGAGCCGCTGCCTGGCAAGGCAGGCATCGGCCATACGCGTTGGGCAACGCATGGCGCGGCGGTCATCCGTAATGCGCATCCTCATCTTGCGGGCCGCGTTGCCATCGTTCACAACGGCATTATCGAGAATTATCAGCGATTGCGCACGATGCTAATCGCGCAAGGCCATCACTTCACCTCGGAAACGGATTCCGAAGTCATCGCGCACACAATCGAATTCGAGTTGAAGAAGAGTGGTGATCCCGTTGCCGCCTTTTCCGCGGCGCTCAAGCGATTCGAGGGTGCGTTTGCGATCGCAGCCATTATCAAGGGCGAGGAAGACTTGCTTCTCGGCGCGCGGCGCGGCTCGCCGCTGGCGCTTGCGCTCGAAGGTGGCCAAGCCTTCCTCGGTTCCGACGCCATTGCGCTCGCGCCATTTGTTTCGATGGTGACTTATCTCGAAGACGGCGATTGGGTCGCGCTTACGCGCGACAGCCGCGAGATCAGGGATGCGAATGATAATTTGGTTCAGCGCACGCCGCGCCAAGTGCTTGCCTCCGCCGCGATGATCGGCAAAGGCGAACATCGCCATTTCATGGCCAAGGAAATTCACGAACAGCCCGAAGTGACGAGCCACACGATCGCGGCCTATGCCGATGCGAGCGCGATGCGTCTTGCCCCTCCGAAGCTGCCTTTCGATTGGAAGAACATCTCGCGTCTGACAATCGTCGCTTGCGGTACATCTTCATATGCGGCGCTCGTCGGTAAGTATTGGTTCGAAGAGATTGCGCGGCTTCCGGTCGAAGTCGATATCGCTTCGGAGTTTCGCTACCGCGCGGCGCCGATGATGAAGGGCGGGGCGGCACTATTCATTTCGCAATCGGGCGAGACGGCCGACACGCTCGCTGCGCTACGCTATTGCAAGGAGCAAGGCCAGTCGATCGTCGGCGTCGTCAACGTGCCTGAATCGACGATTGCGCGGGAATCCGATGTGGTCGTGCCGACCAAAGCCGGCATCGAGATCGGTGTTGCTTCCACGAAGGCCTTCACGTCGCAAATGAGCGTTCTCGTTACGCTTGCGCTCGCTGCCGCCAAGGCCCGCGGTCATTTGAACGCGCAAGCCGAGAGCGACGCGGTGCGTGAGCTGATCGAATTGCCGCGCCTTATGGCCGAGACTCTGAAGAGCGAAGGCAAGATCGCGCAGATTGCCCAGGACCTCACAAAAGTTCACGATTGCCTCTTCATTGGCCGTGGCCGTTTGTTCCCGATTGCGCTCGAAGGCGCGCTCAAGCTCAAGGAAATCTCTTACATCCACGCCGAGGGCTATGCCGGCGGCGAGCTCAAGCACGGGCCGATTGCGCTCGTCGATGAGGAGATGCCGATTGTCGCGCTCGCGCCCTCAGGCGCGCTGTTCGAGAAAATGGCATCGAATATCAAAGAAGTGAGGGCGCGCAACGGACGCATCATCCTTGTGGGCGACCGGCCGGCGATCGATGCCTTGGGCGATGAGGCCTGGAAGGTGATCGAGATGCCGAAGGTCCCGCCTTTAATCTTGCCGCTCGTTTATGCCCTGCCGCTGCAGCTGCTCGCCTATCACACGGCGGTTGCCAAGGGCACCGATGTCGATCAGCCGCGCAATCTCGCCAAGTCCGTGACCGTCGAATAATCCGCCGGGAAATCGCCGCGCACGCGAAAGTCAAGTCTCATGTGCCGCACCTGACGGGCGATGCTCGCGAAAAAAGTTCGCGCGGGGGAAGCACAGTCAAGCTGAAACAGCTTCACCACTCCACACACACGTGTTAGCTTGCGCGGCGTGGTGGGGTGTCGGGGTCGTTTATGGGTTACATGTTTCAGGCGGCTCCTGCCGACCTGCTCAACGCACAATCGCCGAGCCTTTCGCTGGCGGAGTCCGAAGCCGGGCGTATCGGCCGGCTGACAAATCTCTTCCTGAGCACGATGCTTTCCGTGCCCGCGTTCCGGCGCGAGGTGCTGGCGGCGGCGGGGCTGAAGTTCTCGAGCGCCCGGGCCGAGGTTTTCTGCGACGTCAAATTCAAGGATGAGCCGAGGCTGCCCGCGGATTGTGAGCCGCCGGACGGCCTGGTGCGTCCACGCGGCGGGCGAGGCCCGAGCGCCTTCTTCGATTTCATGCCGTGCTCATTCTCGGCACGCGACCAGAACCAGGTGCGGCGCGTCGCCAATCATTTGATCCTTGCGCAAGAGCGGCGCATCTCGCGCGTTATCACGATTTCGAGCATCGTGCCCGATCAGGCCTTCTTGACCGCGGTGCGTTCTCAGCTCGACCTCAGCGGGCCGGATCGGCTGCGGTCGCTCACTTGGATGGAAACGGTCGACATCGCGCTGGCGCTCTTGGAGCGCAAGGCCGTCGACGGCCAGGTCGGCATCTTCATGCTCGAGCAATATGTCCAATCGCTGAAAGAAGAAGTCGTGCGCGAGACGCAAGCGCGCGCCGAGCGCGATCAAGGGGCGCTGTTCTTCACCTCGCTTGGCGGCGATTGGGACAGCTTCGTTGAAGATACGCAGCAACTGGGCGGCGTTGACCCCAAAGATCCGCGCCTTTCGGCAATCGCAAGCAATTGGCTCGCGCTGCTCCGCTCGCTCTCGCTCTATCTCACGCGCTCCTCCTCACGCGATGAGGATATTCTGCTGCACCCCAGCGTGCGCGGAAAAGATTCGCACGCGCGCAAAGAGGCTGTGATCAAAAGGCTGAAGACGCACGGTCAGCTCACGGCGACATTCCAGAAGCATGATGAGCGCATGCCGACTTTAATGTGCGTCGATGTCGGGCACAGGGAAGTGATTTTCCAGCTTCAGCTCAATGGCCCGTCAAGCAAGTCGCAGACGAACTCGATCGGCGAGCTCGCGCAGGCGATCAGCGAAGACCGCACATTCGGCAAGACCCGCATCAAGATCTTCTGGCCGACCGAGAAGACGCCGCGCGCCGTTACCCGGCAGCAGGCGATGAAAGAGCCTATTGCGGTTGCGCCGCCCCAGCACGGCATGGTTCCCGACAAGTTCATCGTCGAGCGAACGGTGTCTTGCGAGAAGATCATCAAGCAGCCGGACAGCTTCGTTCAGCTTCTGGGGCTTGAATTGCGCGGCTTCCGCGCCTCAACGCGCCACCTCCTCCATCGCGGCTTAGCGGCGTAACGACTACATTGTTAGTCTGTGGCGGGACGACAATAGTGAATCGCGATGGCGTCTGCAGTCGGAGCGCTCATTAAGGCTGCGCTTACAAGAGACATATAATCTGCAGCCCTCCCACTGATGCGCTTCAGTGCTCATGACGTTGGTCCTCACCGCCAGCACACCCGGGTTTGTCGTACAGGTTGCTGATCGATTGCTTAGCCAGTGGACAAGCAATCAATGGCGCGTGTTTGACCCAATCGCGAATAAGACAATTGTATACCGTGCTGATGACGCGATCGCTGTCATTAGCTATTCGGGTATTGCGTACATTGATACCAAACCGACTGACGAGTGGATTGCCGAGACTCTTTGGGGACGGCCGTTCACGCGGGGTCCGGATGGCGTGCGGCCGGCTAGCTTGGGATTCGCGGCACGGCCAAATAGCTGGGACATTGACACCGCGATCAGGGGCCTCAAGCGCGCCGCTGATGGATTGAGCCAGTCGATGGTCGATCAAGGAGGGTTATTTCTGGCGGTTGGCGGATGGCGGTTAGATCGCACTCGCTTACGTCATTTTGTACTGGAACTCACACGAGGCCCCGGCATGTGTCAGTGCAGGGTGACTGGCACACCTCGTATATTCCCAAGAGGTAGGGATTTTGCGCTAAGCAGGATCGGCGCCAATCTGCCACTTAGCAGCGTTGAAAGGGCGTTCGATCATTTCAGGCCAAGTGGCCACTTGACGGTGCAGAATACGGAAGACGTCTTTGTTGACCTGCTTCGGCAAGCGTCTGCCGCGTATGCTGGTGTCGGGCCTCACGCCGTGAGCGTAATTCTGCCGCATCCTGGCTCAGGACCCGCCAAATGCCGCTTTCTGCCGGCGGTACGGCATATGGCCACACTTCAAGGCTCGACACTTATGCGTGAGATCGAGGTTGCGCACTCGCCCTGGATATTGGGAACAAATGTGTTCAAGCCGCCGAGCCTATTGGTCGGCACTTCCATAATACAATTGGGCGAAATATCGATCATTCTCGAGGGCGCGCCAGGGAAGGACGGCTTGCTCGGGCTCGACAGCGCGGTCCGACGGAAGACACTCTGAGCGCATGTGAAAAGTAGGGGACTAACTCAGCCTGTCGGTTGTGGTGAGTCTGGTTATCCCGCGCGCAGTTAACATCACTCCAGATTCAATCCAGACGCTGTATTATGTTGCGAGTATGGCCTCAAAGGTTGGGAGCACGCCCATGCTCGAAGACTTGAAACGCAGCGACCTCATCAAGACCCGCGCGCTGATCAATGGCGAATGGGTCTCGGCCGATAGCGGCAAGACGATCGCCGTCAACGATCCCGCAAGCTACGAGCACATTGCCTCGGTTCCGCTGATGGGCACGGCCGAGGCGCGGCGGGCGATCGCAGCAGCGGATAAGGCGCTGCCGGCCTGGCGCGCGAGACCCGCGAAAGAGCGCGCCGCCATCTTGCGCAAATGGTTCGATCTTATGATGACGAATCAGGAATCGCTCGCCCGCATCATGACGGCGGAGCAGGGCAAGCCCTTGACCGAAGCGCGCGGCGAGATCGCCTACGCCGCCGCCTTCATTGAATGGTTCGCAGAGGAAGGTAAGCGCGTTTACGGCGATACAATCCCGACTTATGCAGCGGACCGGCGCATTCTCGTCACCAAGCAGCCGGTCGGCGTCGTAGCGGCGATTACGCCGTGGAATTTTCCTTCCGCGATGATCACGCGCAAAGCCGGGCCTGCGCTTGCCGCCGGCTGCACGATGGTGCTCAAGCCCGCGAGCGCAACCCCGCTCTCCGCGCTTGCGCTCGGCGAGCTTGCGCTCCGTGCTGGTGTGCCCGCAGGCGTCTTCAACGTGATCACGGGATCCTCGCGCGAGATCGGCGATGAATTCTGCAAGAACTCCATCGTGCGCAAGATCAGCTTCACCGGCTCGACCGAAGTCGGCCGCGAGCTGATCGAAAAGAGCGCATCGACGATCAAGAAAGTCTCGATGGAGCTGGGCGGCAATGCGCCCTTCATCGTGTTCGATGATGCGGATTTGGACGCCGCGGCGGAAGGCGCAATGGTTTCCAAATATCGCAACACCGGGCAGACTTGCGTCTGCGCCAACAGATTGCTTGTCCAATCCTCCGTCTACGATGCATTTGCCGCCAAGCTGATCGAGCGCGTTAAGAAGATGAAGGTCGGCTCCGGCTTTGAGGACGGCGTCGTGCAAGGCCCGCTGATCGACATGAAGGCGGTCGAGAAGGTCGAGGAGCACATCGCCGATGCCAAGGCAAAGGGCGCGCGTGTGCTTGCCGGCGGCAAGCGTCATGCGCTCGGCGGCACCTTCTTCGAGCCGACGGTGATCGCCGACGTGACGCCCGAAATGCTGGTGGCACGCGAGGAAACTTTCGGTCCTGTCGCGCCCTTGTTCCGTTTTGACACGGAAGAGCAGGCGATTAAGATGGCGAACGATACTGAGTTCGGCCTGGCGTCGTATTTTTATGCTGAAAATGCGCGCCGCATCTGGCGCGTCGCCGAAGGTCTCGATTACGGTATCGTCGGCATCAATACCGGGCTGATTTCTTCCGAGGTTGCGCCATTCGGCGGCATGAAAGAATCCGGGCTCGGCCGTGAGGGCTCGAAATACGGCATCGAGGATTATCTCGAGATCAAATATCTCAATTGGGCAGGTCTGAGTAAAGAATGACGCGCTCCTCACTTCAGCCTCCCCCTTGTGGGGAGGCGCAAAAACGCGAAGCGTTTTTGGGTGGGGGTTTGTCTTGATCTCCGTCACCCCCACCCGATCCGCCTTCGCTGCGCTACGGCGGATCGACCTCCCCGCAAGGGGGAGGTTGAATGAAGATGGAGCGCCTGGGAAATGATCGACGATCAGAAGCGGCGTGCCGGCGAAGCGGCGCTTGCCTATATCAAAGAGGGCATGACGGTCGGGCTCGGCACGGGATCAACCGCTGAGCACTTCATCAAAGCGCTCGGCGTTGAAGTGAGCGCCGGGCTCGACATCAAGGCCGTGCCGACATCGCGGCGGAGCGAAGAGCTTGCGCGTGCGCTTGGCATTCCGGTGACCGAGATCGAAGGCGCGAGCGAGATCGATGTCACGGTCGATGGCGCGGACGAAATCGATCCGCATCTCACTTTGATCAAAGGCGGCGGCGGCGCGCTCTTGCGCGAAAAGATTGTCGCGGCGGCGAGCCAGCAGATGATCGTCATTGCCGATGAATCGAAGAAGGTGGATATCCTCGGGCGGTTTCCTCTGCCAATCGAGATCGTCCGCTTCGGCATTGCGGCGACCACGGAGCATATTTTTTGGACCTTGCGCGACCATGGCATCGAGCCTGAGTGGGTGAAGCTCAGGGAAACCGGCGGCGCCGATTCCGCGCCCTTCATCACCGATTCGGGCAATCTCATCATCGATTGCGGCTGCGGCGCGATTCCTAGTGCCGAAGGGCTGGCTCACGGGCTTTCGATGATCCCGGGCGTTGTCGAGCATGGGCTTTTCATCCGGCTCGCCGGCCTTGCGATTATCGGGACGCGCCAGGGCGTTGACACGATGACGCCGGGCTTCCAGCTTCGCCCAAGAACCCTCACGCGATAATCGGCGAGACTTGTGACGGTGAGCCCCTTGGCGCTAGCAAGGGCGGCACACCAAATCCCATAAGGTAGGTTTAAGGGCGAGGCGGCGATGGCTGAGTATGACTACGACCTTTATGTGATCGGCGCCGGCTCGGGCGGCGTGCGCGCCTCGCGCATTGCGGCGGGTTATGGTGCCAAGGTCGCCGTGGCCGAGGAATACCGCGTCGGCGGTACCTGCGTGATCCGCGGTTGCGTGCCCAAGAAGCTCCTCGCTTATGCCGCGCATTTCGGCGAGGACTTTGAAGATGCGGCCGGCTTCGGCTGGGAGGTTGGCCCGCGCACGCACTCCTGGGCCAAGCTGATCGAAAACAAGAACAAGGAGATCGACCGGCTCAACGGCATCTACATCCACAATATGAAGCGCGTGGGCGTTGAGATCCACGACACGCGCGCAGTGATCAAGGATGCGCATACGGTTCATCTGATCGCGGATAACCGCGATGTGACGGCGAAATACATTTTGATCGCAACCGGCGCCTGGCCGGAGCTGCCCAAGAGCGTGAAAGGCATCGAGCACGCCGTCACCTCGAATGAAGTGTTCGAGATGAAGGAATTGCCCAAGCGCATCATGGTCGTCGGCGGCGGCTATATCGCGGTCGAGTTCGCCGGCATCTTCAACGGACTGGGCTCAAAGGTCGTTCTCTCCTATCGCGGGCCGGCGATTCTGCGTGGTTTCGATCAAGATCTGCGTGCCACGCTGATGGTTGAGATGTCGAAGAAAGGCCTCGATATCCAAACCGAAACCGATGTCGTCGCGATAGAGAAGCGCAAGGGGGCGTCTGGCGATGTGTTCGTTGTTCAGTACAAGGATGGCGAGACGGTCGAAGTCGATCTCGTGATGTATGCGACGGGGCGCTGGCCGAACACCAAGGGCCTCGGCCTGGAGAATGTAGGCGTTGCGATTAACGACAAGGGCGCGATCAAGGTCGATGAATATTCGCGCACCAATGTCGACAACATCTATGCCGTGGGCGATGTCACCGATCGCCTGAACTTAACGCCGGTAGCGATCCGCGAGGGCCATGCGTTCGCCGACAACATCTTCGGCAAGAAGCATGTCGTGGTCGATCACTCGAATGTGCCGACCGCCGTGTTCTCGAATCCGCCGATCGGCACTGTCGGGCCGACCGAGGATGAAGCACGCAAGCAATATGGCGAGGTCGACATCTACAAGACGAGCTTCCGGCCGATGAAATATACGCTCTCGGGCCGTGATGAGCGCACGGTGATGAAGCTGATCGTTGATCCAAAGACGGACCGCGTGCTTGCTTGCCACATCATCGGCGTCGATGCGCCGGAGATGATTCAGCTTGTCGGCATCGCCGTAAAGATGAACGCGACCAAGGCCGATTTCGATGCGACGGTTGCCGTGCATCCGACCGCGGCAGAAGAACTCGTCACCATGCGCGAGAAATGGATCCCGCCTAAGGAGTAATGTTTGCGGCACATCCGTCCCGCACGCACTGAGGAGGCGCAAGCGCTTTCGAGCCTTTGCAGGCGCTCGAAGGCTCACTG
>JBAQHC010000679.1:0-3567 GCA_049288095.1 Alphaproteobacteria bacterium
CGCTTGCGGCGTTTTACGCAAGCGGCAGAGGCGCTCCGCCGATCAGTCTTGCTCAAGGCATAACTTACATCTGGCTCGGCCAAGCCTTTCTAGGCCTTTTGCCGTGGAACGTCGACAGTGATGTTTCCGAGATGATGCGCTCGGGCAATGTCGGCTATGAGCGGCTGCGTCCAGTGGACACCTATGTCTATTGGTTCGCGCGCGCGGCTGCCTGGCGCGCGTCTGGCACGCTCATGCGATGTGTGCCGCTTATTGCCGTAACTGCAATCCTGTTTCCGCTGATGGGCCTTACCGATTGGTCGCTGCGCCCGCCTGCCGACATTCAAGCGTTTGCACTGTTCGCGCTCTCAATGGTATGCGTGCTGTTCCTTACCTCGGCGATATCGACGGTGATCAATATCAGCGTGGTGTGGATGCTCTCCCCGCTTGGCATCAACGGCATCACCCAATCGTTGTCGATCCTGCTTTCAGGAATGGTCATCCCATTGCCGCTATTTCCGAGTTGGGCGCAATTCGCGCTGTTCATCCAGCCTTTCGCAGGCCTCGTCGACCTCCCCTATCGCATCTATTTCGGCAATTTACGTGGGCCCGCCGCGTTCGCTGCCATCGGCCTGCAGCTCTTCTGGACAATCGTCTTCGTCGCGCTCGGGCGGCTTTTCATGTCCGCCGTGATGCGCCGCGTTCAGATGCAAGGCGGATGACGCGATGAACTCACTTCGCCTTTATTTCCGCCTCATCGTCACATCGATGAAGGCGCAAATGCAGTTTCCCAGCGCGTTTCTCATGATGAGCGCCGGGCAATTCCTCGCCACCATTATCGAATTTGTCGGTATCTGGGCCATGTTCGACCGCTTTCGCGCACTGCGCGGCTGGTCGCTTGGCGAGGTCGCGATGTTCTATGGCGTCGTCAACATGGCCTTTGCTTTGGCCGATGCGGTTGCGCGCGGTTTCGACGTGTTTGGCGCGCAATTCGTTAAGACCGGCAATTTCGATCGCGTGCTGCTTCGCCCGCGCTCCGCCGCCCTACAGATCTTCGGCTTTGAGTTTCGATTGACGCGGGTGGGACGGCTCCTACAAGGCACCATCGTGCTTGTCATTGCCGGGCATCTCCTCAATCTCGATTGGCACTGGGCCGACTTTGCGCTGCTCGCATTTGCAGTTGCGGGCGGCATTGCGCTGTTCACCGGGCTGGTCGTGATGCAAGCAACGCTCTCGTTCTGGACAGTCGAGAGCTTGGAGATTACCAACACGCTGACTTATGGCGGCGTCGCCGCGGCCCAATATCCGCTCGAGATTTACGCCTCTTGGTTCCGGCAATTCTTCATCTTCATCGTGCCGCTGGGCTGTATCGCTTATTTTCCCGTCGTAGGTGTGTTGCATAGGCCCGATCCGCTGGGCGCGCCCGAATGGTTCCTCTATGCGAGTCCGCTTGCCGGCTTTGCATTCCTTGCGTTGTCATTCTTGGTATGGCGATACGGCGTGCGCCGCTACACCTCGACTGGCGCCTAATCAGAAATAGCGTTCGTCGAGCCGCACGACATCACCCGGCAAAATCGGCAACGCCGGGTCGAAGTCGGTCTTGGTTTCGGCCGCTGAGCCGCGCGGCTTGATGTAGACACTGCGCAAATCGGCTTTGTGCGTCGCGCCGCCCGCTTCCGTGAGAAGCGCGTCTAATGTAAGGCCCGCGCGCCAAGTCACAGCGCCCGGGTTGGCCACTTCTCCAACGACATAGATCGGTGCGGGCGCGCGCAAGGCAATCATCACTCCGTTGCCGCCACCCTTTTCGATGAGCGCACCGATATCGTCGAGCGACATGTTCGAGACATTTTGATCGCCCTTGCGCGGTAAATTCGCATGTCCGTCGCTTTGTACCGTTGCAGTGCCAAGCAGAGTCGTCGTGCCCTTGAGAGTGACTTGGAGCTCATCTCCCGGCAACACGCGGTATTGGCGCATCTCCGTGACCGCCGAAAAATCCGGCTGCGGCGCAATCGCATTCGAAATGCCCTGCGCCACGTTTTGGGCGGCAGCCTTCGGCTTGCTCCAATCAAAGGTACCGCACCCCTGCAATAGCATGAGCGGTAAGACCGCAAGCAAGGCGCGATGTGTGAATTGAACGGCCGAGCGCATTCGCTTCCCTCAGGGTTCTGCTGAATCGATTTTGGCAAAACACTAGAGAGCGATAGTTAACGGCTGGTAGGAAACGAACCTGGCGCCGCCGAAGCCCCCTCTTCCGTGAGCGGAGCCTCCGGATGCTGCGCCGTCGATCTGCAATGCCGAATGAGGACGAGCCGGCTCATTCGCCCATATTAATCGCTATCGCCATCGCCGTCCCCGCCGGGCCGGCGGCGGCGATGATCCTGCCTCTCGCCGTCATCATTATTGTTCTGCGCCTTATCAGCATCGCTGCGCGCGCCACGCGTGCCGGGCCCCAGGAGTTCGTCGCGCGTGATGCGGCCATTCTTGTGCACGTCGAAGTTATCAAAGACCGCCTTAAGCCCGGTCTCGAATTCCTTGCGCGAAATATTGCCGTCGCCGTCTGTGTCGAAGTGAAAGCGCCCAGGCCAACCGTCGTCCGACCCGAACCAGTGAGTGCGCCAGCTGTTGAGCTCGAGAATTGAGATTGAAGCCGCGCCGCTCGGATCGGACGAGGCCCAAAGCTTAGGCATTGCTGCATTGAGCTCATCGAGTGCAACGACGCCATCCAAATTCGAATCGAGGCCCGCCACAAACAAAGCGACGGGATCGGCCTTGGGTCCGGTGCCTACTCCGGCATCGCGCGTAAACGAGCGCCGATGCCCATCGCCGGCGCAGGCGGCAAGACTCAGGCAAAGAAGCGCCAATAGCGCGGCACGATAAACATGACTCGACATTGATTGAACCTGGAGGCGGGTAACGAAGCGGGGAGCAATCTAGCACCAGCCACCCTAACTGCATTTCAACGCGCCGTGATGGCCATATCCGTTGAGGTCAGCGCTTTGACTTCCAAAACTCACCCCACTCCCTCAGGAAGTCGCTGCTCGACCAGGCCTTGCCGAGGCCAACCCCATCAATGATCTCAATGTTGAACTCGCGGCAGGCCGCCTCTTCCGACTCCGGAAGGCTTTTACCTTTAACCCGATCACCACCCTTGGTGAAGTATCTCGGCCGCAGAGCTCGCAAGGCTTTGGCCACTGTCTGATCGTTCTCGATTTCGAAGGTCACGACATAGTCGACGCCGCGAATCGCGGCGACAATCGCAGCGCGAGTGGCCAGATCCTGAAAGGGCTTGCCCTTCTTGGTCCTGAGGAAGCTGTCGCCGTTCACGACGACAACGAGCGTGTCACCATACGCCTTCGACTCAAGGATGCATGAGACATGGCCCGGATGAATCGGATCGAAACCGCCTGACGTCGCGACAATCGTTCCCATGCTTTCGCCGTCGGATTCGCGAAGCCGCGCGAATTCTTCAAGCGTTAGAATCGGAGCGAATGTATTAGCGGCTGCCATGACGTCTCCAATCTGAACGCGGATTGCGGCTGCACCTTAGGCAGAGTCCGTTTTGGGGCAAGGTCGCGACTAAGGCCCAGC
>JBAQHC010000680.1:0-4260 GCA_049288095.1 Alphaproteobacteria bacterium
CCATGCGGCTTCGTTCGCGCGATCAGCCAATCCACGGCCTCCACGAATGTGCCAATTGCAAACGGCGCGCCGATGCACAGTGACACATCGAATTTGCGCGGGTCCGCGTATGAGAGCGCAGGGCTCGTGATGAGTTCAAGATTGCCCTTAAGCGCGCGCGCCTTGATCGCGGCCCGTGCGACATCAAGAAACGCATCGCGCGTATCGATGCCCACGCCCTGAATTGCAAATTTCTCCGCAATCCGCCGCAACAGCCAGGCTTTGCCGCAACCGATATCCAAAACGCCCATGCCATCGGCGATCCGGCAATAATCGATGAGCCGGTCGAGCTTTTCAGGGCTCATCGGATTCATGATTGTGTGATCGCGCTCGGCGATGACGTGATAGTCGAGCGGCGTTTTATCGATCATGAGGGAATCGGCGGGTTCTCTTCAAACGTCGTTGCTTCTGGATGGATATGAACGAAATGCGCTTTCACCTTCGTCCAGATATGCACGGCGTTCTTATGGAACACTGATGCATCGTCTAGCGTGCCGGCCTTCACAGTTCTGACATCTGGAAACCCGTCGCCCTCGGCGAATACATGGGTGCCGCAATTTTCGCAGAAATAGCGCGCGATCGGATGGCCTGAGCTGCCCTTCACCCAATAGGCGCGCAGCTGGCCTTTTGTGACAGTCACCTTGTCTTTAGGCATCACCATCACATAGGCCGGCCCGCCGCCTGAAATCGTCTGACATGTCTTGCAATGGCACGCGGCCGACGCCATCGGCTCGCCTTCCGCCTCATAGCGCACCTCGCCGCAATGACATCCGCCGGTGAACTTCTCCACGCCGTTCTCCTTCCGCCTCTTGTGACATTTACCTGCTTGCCCAAGGCTCGGCGGACTATACTCTGCCGGATTGCTCGCCAGCAATTGAGGAGAGGATCATGCGGTTCATCGTATTTGGCGTCGGTGCGATCGGCGGCACGATTGCAGGCAAGCTCGCTGGCGCAGACGAGGAAGTGATCGGCATCGCGCGCGGTGAGCAACTTCGCGCCTTACAAATGCACGGCCTCATGCTTGAAACGCCGGAGGGAGATGAGCATTCGCGGTTTCCGGTTGTTGGCAGCCCCGCCGAAGCCGGAATTAGGCCCGGCGATGCGATCTTGCTGACCATGAAAACGCAAGACACGGCGCAGGCGCTGTCTCATCTGCGTGATGCGGGCGTTAAAGACAACCCAATCGTCTGTGTACAGAACGCCGTCGAAAACGAGCGGCTGGCGCTGCGTCTCTTTCCCAATGTTTTTGGCATTTGCGTCATGCTGCCGGCGAGCTATTTGGAGCCAGGTGTCGTGCGCGCTTATTCGACGCCGCGCCCCGGTATCTTGGATATCGGCCGCTACCCGCGCGGCAAGGATAAATCGTGCCAAGAGATTGCGGCAGCGCTTGAACGCGCCGGCTTCAGCTCCGAGGCCGATGACGACATCATGGCGCAGAAATACGGCAAGCTCCTCATGAATCTCGGCAACTCATTGCAGGCCGCGCTCGGCACGGCGGCGCGGCGCGGGCCGTATTTCGAGGCGCTGCGCGCCGAGGGCGAAGCTGCGCTCAAAGCCGCCGGCATCAAGTGGGGCAATGCCGACTTCGACAGCCCGCGGCGGGGCAACATGATGCGCATTGCACCGGTGAAGGGCCACGGGCATCCCGGCGGCTCGTCGTGGCAGAGCTTGGCCCGCGGCGCCGGCTCAATCGAAACCGATTATTTGAACGGCGAGATTTCACTGCTCGGCCGGCTCCACGGTATACCGACACCGGCGAATGATTATTTCGGCGCGCTCGCTGCGGAGATGGTGCGCACTGGGGCGCCCGCCGGATCGATCGATCCCAAGCGTGTTGAGCGTGAGCTCAAGCTTTGATACGGCAACGCCGACCTTTCACTCCGTCATGGCCAGGCTTGACCCGGCCAACCAGAAAGATTGAACCACGAAGGGCACGAAGATTTCACGAAGAGCGCAAAGCCTTTGTGACCTTCGTGCATTCTTTGAGTCCTTTGTGTTTAAATCTGGATGGCCGGGTCAAGCCCGGCCATGACATTATGAGGCAACAAGCCGAAACTCGCGGCCGTTTATGCAATTCCTTGCAATCGATTTTGAGACGGGCACCGACGAGATCGCAAGCGCGTGCTCGATCGGCCTCGCGCTCGGCGATGAACGGCGCGTGCTGCGCGAATACTATTCGCTCATTCGGCCGCCCCGCCACGACGGCTGGAGCTCGGAGATTCATGGCATCACTTGGCAAGACGTCGCCGATCAGCGCTCATTTGCCGAGTTGTGGCCGGAGATAAAGCCGTTCTTCAATTCGGCGGATGCTTTTGTTGCGCACAAGGCGCAGTACGACAAATCAGTGCTCGAAGCGACCTGCGGGGAAGCCGGCATTGCCGCGCCTGACAAGCCGTGGATTTGCTCGCTCCACATGGCGGAGCATATGTGGAAGCTGTCAGGCTACCGGCTCGATGAGTTGAGCAGGCGCTTCGGCATCGCGCTTGAGCGGCACAACGCCCTTTCCGACGCGCAAGCCGCGCTCAAAATCGTCCAGCGCGCGCTCGCCGAGGGCGCCAAACCCGAGTTCGGCCTGCTCAAGAAATCGGATCGCGCTCGCTTGCCCCGAAACTGATCAACAAAGCGCACAGTTGCCTGCGACGATTTCGCGATTCGCGCAGCCGGCGATTTTTGTTGCAAATCAGACACATGCGTGCTATATAAGAACCACGCTAAATGGTGATCGAGGATTGACATAACCTCCTCTGATCCCAATCTGTAGCGAACCGCGCGCTAGGGATTCGCGCTGGATAATCCCTGTCCGATCTGGCGCTTATGGGCGCCAGGCCCAAACGTCAGACGACAGAAAGTACGTAATGCAGTTCTCAGACCTCGGCTTAAGTCCGGAGGTTTTGGCCGTCCTCAAAGATATAGGTTACGAACGGCCCACACCCATCCAAGAAAAAGCCATCCCAATCGCGCTCCAACGACGCGACTTATTGGGCCTTGCACAAACCGGCACCGGCAAGACCGCCGGTTTCACCCTTCCGATGCTCGATCTCCTTGCGCAAGGCCGTGCCAAGGCGCGCATGCCGCGCTCCCTGATCCTCGAGCCGACACGCGAGCTTGCGGCGCAGGTCGCCGAAAGTTTCGAGAAATACGGCAAGAATCAAAAGCTCTCCATGGCGCTCTTGATTGGCGGCGTTTCTTTTGAAGAGCAGAACAAGAAGCTCGACCGCGGCGTCGATGTGCTCATCGCAACGCCAGGGCGCTTGCTCGATCATTTCGAGCGCGGGCGCGTGATGCTTGGCGGCGTGCAGATCCTTGTGATCGATGAAGCCGACCGCATGCTCGACATGGGCTTCATTCCGGATATCGAGCGCATTTGTTCGCTGCTACCATTTACTCGGCAGACAATGTTGTTCTCCGCGACCATGCCGCCGGAGATCACGCATCTCGCCGACAAGTTCTTGGCGAATCCGGAGCGCATCGAAGTTGCGCGCCAGTCCTCGGCTGCTGAGACGATCGCTTTGCGATTGCTGCGCACTTCGAGCGATCCCAAGGCAAAGCGCGCGGCCCTGCGCGCCCTCATTCGCTCACGCGAAGTGAAGAACGCGATCATCTTTTGCAACCGCAAGCGCGACGTCGACATTCTCGCGAAATCGTTGAAACAACACGAGTTCGATGCAGCGCCGATCCATGGTGATCTTGATCAAAGCGTGCGCACGGCGACGCTCGATAAATTCCGCTCCGGCGAGTTGCGCTTCTTGATTGCGAGCGATGTCGCCGCGCGCGGGCTCGACATTCCCGATGTCAGCCATGTGTTCAATTTCGACGTGCCCTTCCATGCGGAGGATTTCATCCACCGTATCGGCCGCACCGGACGTGCCGGACGCGCCGGCGAGGCTTACACGCTGGTGACGCGCGGCGATCAAAAGTCGCTCGATGCGATCTTGCATATGATCAAGAAGGACATCGAGGAGATCAAACTCGAAGGCGTTGATCCCAATGCCGAAGGCTCGAGCCAAGACGAGGAGCGCGAGGGCTCGCGCGGCCGTCGCGGTGGACGTGGCCGTGGTCGCGAGCGCAATCAAAGCGAACGGGCACCCCGCGCTCATACCGAGAAGGCAGAGGCAGCGCCCGAACCCGTGGCACAAGCCGCACGCGAGCCGCAGGATGAACAGCCAGTGCGCGAACGTCATGCGCGTCCACCACGCCATAAAGAACAGCGCCATGCGGAGC